>JAFMBU010000099.1 GCA_017858295.1 Porticoccaceae bacterium
GAATTCCTATTCCTACGCCGGCATAATCCGGATCAGGTTCAAAGGGTACTTCTCAGGCCACTAAAAACGGCCGCCCCTTAGGATAACGCGAGCATCATAACACCAGGTTTAAGCAAGATATATTAGCTGTGGAACTTTTTTCTCTAGCAGCAGTAAAACCCACTTAGACTTGAGATATATCATGCCTTGGGTATTTCACAAGCAATGAAAACATTAAGCTTGCAGCGCTGAAAGACTAAACTCTTGAACTCCAAACTCGTCAATCCCAACTCCTTCAACTCTAAACAGTAAAAGCAAGTATCCGACTAAGCTCACATAAGGATCGACCTGACTGCTCCCTAAGATCGGCAAACACCTGCTCCACCAGACGCAAATCTCGCTGCGCCGTAGGGCTGAATTTTTTCATCAACCCCTGGTTGACCAGCGCATCGCTGACATCTTTGGTTAGCAGGAAGGTATCCTTGCCCATACTGCGCAACATCCCCGGTCCAGAGTTCCCCCCCAGTCGCGACCCATTTTTTTTCAGCTCTAACCACAAGCCAACAATGTCATTCTCCGGCCAATCGGCAATAAATTTACCAAAGCTACCGTGACTATGCTGTTTATCCAACACATACATTGCATTGTGGCGCACAGAGACAATTTTAGTGAAGTTCCGCACTATTCGCGTATCTTTTCCCAGTTCCTCAAGCTTCTCATCACTGTAGTGCGCGATAGCCAGGGGATTAAACTTGGAGAAGGCCTCCTCAAAGCCAGGCCACTTGTTGTCGATAACTCGCCAGACAAAGCCGGCGCGGAACACACAGCGGGTCATCATCGACAAGTAGCGGTCGTCCCCTTGGGCCACAAGCTGCGCCGGGCTTTTCGGACGCGGCAAACTGGCCTCTAGGTGCGCGACACCACCGCGGTTTTTAGCGGCCAGTTGGTAGAGGCTTTTATAAGTTGTTTTCACTTGAAATTCCTGTAGCAATTAAATATTAATGAGCTTTGCACTCTGGCAGATCTTATGTAACTTGTACGAATAGTCAGGTGCTAAATGAAGCCATAAATTCAGTGATAAACCCAGCGACAATAAACAGCAATAGCAGAGCAAAAACCTTATTTAGCCAAACGCCACTCTGTTGATAGCGTAATAGCGCACCTGGTCGAGACATAACCAGCGCTACCAGCATATACCAGAGCATATCGACGGTTCCGGCAATCGCAGCCACAACTAACTTCACCCAGAGTTCAGTATCAACGCTGACAAACTGGCTAAACAACGCACTAAAGAAAAGAATGATTTTGGGATTAATCACCGCGATCAAAAAACCATCGGCGGCAGCAGCCCGCTTTGAAGCAGTTGCCTGCACTACTCTATCGGGGTTTGGAGACTGTTGATTGGGAGCGACAGTAAAGAACAACTTTAGCGCCATCCAGACTAGGTAAAGACAGCCAGCTAATTGCAGCAGATTAAAGGCCGCAGTATAACGACTCAGCAGGACCACCAGACCCAGGGCTGTCAGCAGTGCAAATGCCCCTATAGCCAGCCCATGTGCAAGAGCGGAAATCATTCCAGCAAGACGCCCCTGATTCAGGGTTACACCAACAATCACGGCCAAACTCGGGCCGGGGGACATGGCGCCTAACAGGCAGGCCAGTGTCACCGAAAACCAAAATACAGCGTCCATAAATACCTTTGTATTAGCGCGTAAAAAGGCTTTTATACAGGCTTAAGGCAATAAAGCAAATCGAAACATAACTAATACTAAAGTATTAGTACCTATAGGGTATTTCAAAAATGAATGAAATTCACAAGAATGCATCAGCCGCCGCACTTAAACCAAAAAATTAGCGAGATTTTATATGCCTTACGACAATTGGAAGACTGCCAACAGAACGCTGATTAGCGCAGATAGCCTTGAGACAAAGTTTGATGCTGGGCTTGAGGATTTTACAGCGCTGTTGAATTCCGTTGAAAATAGCAAGAACGGCGAGTTAATTGAGTTTTTGGATAGGGTCAGTGATGAAATTGTCACTGCGCGATCTTAAACAAGAGCGGCCGATGCGCGCAGAGAAGATAAGCCTGACTACCTAAGGGGGGGCTCCAGAGAAGTTTTAGGTAGGCCTGCGACGGGACACTTCTATCTCACACCTGCAGGAGATCAATCCTCTTTAAATTTTTCAGCGACCTGAGAAAACAATGCTTTGCGTTCAGCCTTAGACAGCCCCAGTATCCTATTGAATATATCTTCAATCACCTTCGGATCCTTCTTCGCCGATTTCTGAGACGACGAACTGCCATATAGGGACTCCAGAGGCACACCGAAATAGTTGGCGATACTAATCATTGAGTCACGCCGGGGATCTTGGGTGACCTGACTAAGAATGCGGTTAATTGTCGGCTGAGGAACTCCAGTGGCTCGCGAAAGCCCGCTCTGGGAAATACCCTCTTGCTTCATTAACCTTGCTAATTCTGTACTCATAGATTCTCTCATCCGACAATTATGAACTGCTTTACTATCCAGTTATGTATTATTTTTAGTTCATTTGTTGAAGTTTTTCCAATTTATTAATCCCACTAAAAAACCATCTTTCTATTTACATATCAATAGCATGCAAAAGATCGGGCCTATCGGTAATGATACCGTCAACACCTAACTCAAGCAGTTCCAACATTTTTTCTGAATCATTAATTGTCCAAACATCTACGGCCAAATTAAGTTCGTTTGCGGCACTAATTAATGGTCTAGAAATCAGTGAGAGTCCATAGTATTTATCAGGCAGCTGTACCGAATAACCAGGGGCCTTATAAAGATGTCCAAGACCTAGCCAACTCAAAAGAACAAATATTCGGGCCTCCTCTTCGCCAAGGGAAGTAGGAACCTGTGGACACATCTGACGAAAATCCCGCAATACCGAAGAGTGAAAAGAACCCACTAGCACTTGGTGCTGCAACCCATAAGCCAACACCAGCTGACACAGCTGTACACCAGTCTCTGTGTCATCGGGCTTTAATTCAATTATGAATCGTTCATCGGGAAGGGCTGAAAAAAGTGATTCCAGAGTAGGGATCCGTATACCGGCGTCAGCTAACTTCAGTGGGTAGTCGCTCTCATGAAACCCCACGTTAAAGGCTTGCAACTCGGCCAAGGTTAGGTCGGCAATAAGGCCAACCCCATCTGTGGTCGCGTCAACGCTGGCGTCATGCCTGACAACCACTACGTTATCAAAGGTTAAATGAACATCGAGCTCAATAATATCAGCGCCAACGGCCACGGCATTGAGCGCCCCCTCCAAGGTATTGCCCGGCAGTAGTTCGCGACCAGTGCCATGGGCAATATTGGCAACGCTTTGATTTTGGTAAAAAGGAATAGACGGCACTTGGCTGGAGGCGGGAAGCATAAGCAGCATTCCGTACACCAGCATTAGGCAACATAATATAGTTAAAGAAGTACGCATAAGATTTATTGCACTACCCTGTTGCGCTGGCTTTAAGCGCTATACATAGTGAATCCGAAAGAGAGCAGATCCCAATATCTTTCGGAACAGTATAACTACGTATCTAAGGTTATATCAATATATCTTTACTACCAATCCAAAGTAGCCAAGTTATCATCAGCAGGAATTGGGGCTTAACGGTTTTTTCGATTGGAAATCAGCTCATCGACCACTGCAGGGTCAGCCAGCGTTGAGGTATCGCCCAAATTATCCAGCTCATTGGCAGCGACTTTGCGCAAAATGCGCCGCATGATTTTACCAGAACGGGTCTTCGGCAGCCCTGGAGCCCACTGAATAATATCCGGCTTGGCAATTGGACCAATCTCTTTGACGCAGAGTGCAATCAATTCTAGACGCAGCTCTTCATTAAGTTCGATGCCATTCATCGGCGTGACATAACAGTAAATGCCCTGTCCTTTAATATCATGGGGATAACCTACAACTGCGGCCTCTGCGATTTTCTCATGGAGTACCAAGGCACTCTCCACCTCAGCAGTACCCATGCGATGTCCTGAAATATTTAGCACATCATCGACACGACCGGTAATCCAGTAGTAGCCATCCTCATCCCGCCGCGCGCCGTCACCGGTAAAGTAATAGCCAGCATAGGGTTTAAAGTAGGTTTCGATAAAGCGCTGATGATCGCCATAGATAGTGCGAATTTGGCTAGGCCAAGATGCTTTGATCATCAATAGCCCTTCACCTACACCATCAACTTCACGATTCTCAGTATCCAGCAGCACTGGCTGCACGCCAAAAAACGGCCTTGTTGCAGAGCCGGGTTTGAGCGCTGTCGCACCGGGCAACGGCGTCAACATATGGGCGCCGGTTTCGGTTTGCCACCAGGTATCGACAATCGGACAGCGGGATTCACCCACGACGCGGTGATACCAGTCCCAGGCCTCGGGATTAATCGGTTCACCCACAGTGCCGAGCAATCTTAGCGAGCCTCGTGAACAGCTTTCAACATAACTATCGCCGCAGGCCATCAAGGCTCTAATAGCGGTTGGCGCAGTGTAAAACTGGTTGACCTGATGTTTGTCGATAACCTGCCAAAATCGCGAGGCATCCGGATAGGTTGGCACCCCCTCAAACATTAGTGTGATGGCACCATTACACAGTGGGCCATACAAAATATAACTGTGGCCAGTGACCCAGCCAACATCGGCAGTGCACCAAAACACATCGCCCTCTTTATAGTCGAAGGTGTATTTGTGGGTCATGGCAGCCATCAGCAGATAGCCGCCAGTGCTATGCACAACACCTTTAGGCTTGCCAGTTGAGCCCGAGGTATAGAGTATAAATAGAGGATCTTCGGCATCCATTATCTCTGGCGCGCAGTCTCGAGTAACAGACTCCATGGACTCTTGGTACCAGATATCTCGGCTCTCCTGCCAATCTATGCTACCACCAGTGCGGCGTACCACCAGGCAGGTATGAACATCGGGACAGTGTTCCAACGCTTTGTCAGTATTGGCCTTAAGGGGAATAGGTTTACCCGCTCGCAACCCTTCATCGGCGGTAATCACTACCTGACAGTCGGAATCGAGAATACGGTCCTTGAGTGCATCAGGGGAAAAACCACCAAATACCACCGAGTGCACAGCACCAATTCGGGCACAGGCAAGCATCGCATAGGCCGCCTCGGGAATCATTGGCATATAGATGCACACGCGGTCGCCTTTTTTGACCCCACGCTGACGCAGCACATTACCTAACCGAGAGACCTGTTCATGGAGTTCGGCGTAACTAATATGGGTATCATCCGAGGGGTCATCCCCCTCCCATATAATCGCAGTTTGATCCGCTCTATTCACTAGATGCCGATCGATACAGTTGACCGCCACATTGAGCTTGCCACCCTCAAACCAAGCTGCCTGACCCTGCTCAATATCACTGCGGCAAACCGTTTCCCAAGGTTTGTCCCAGGTTAAAAACTGCGCCGCTTGATCGCCCCAAAACTGATCGGGATTATCCACCGACTGGCGATACATGGCCTCATAAGTGGCTTCATCAATCCATGCTGAGTCGGACCATTGCTGGGGAACTGGGTAGGTTGGAAAATCTGACATTGGGCGACAGCCTCACATAGTTTATTAGATTGCTAATATGAGGCTTAGTCTAGTAGAAAGCAGCTGCTGTGCTCAAGCTTATATGGCGAATGGCGATCATTAGCCACAGCAATTTAATGACATTAGGAAAAGCGCCGAAATCAAACCAGCAAACTGGTTAACTGGTACGCGGATAACGGGTTGGTTTGAGGCTATTTTTGATCTTTTCTAAGTGAGGTAAAAAGTCCGGCCCGCGACGCAGAGTCACACCTGTGGCCAACACATCGAGAATAACCAGATGAACAATACGCGAGGTCATCGGCATATACTCATCAGTATTTTCTGGCACTTCAACATCGAGGGTTACACTGCTAACCTGCGCCAGCGGGGAATCCGGTGCAGTCAGGCCAATCACCGTTGAGCCGCTGGCCCTAGCAATTTCGGCGATCTCAACCACTTCTTTTGTGCGCCCAGTATGGGAGATAAAAAAGAACACGTCGCCAGTGCTGCCAGTGGATGCCAGCATGCGCTGCATCAAAACATCATCATGAAACGACACCGGCAGATTAAAACGAAAGAATTTATTTTCAGCATCTCTTGCCACAGAACCCGAAGCGCCGACACCAAAAAAGTAGATACGCTTGGCTTGAATTAACTTATCCACCACCTGATTGAC
>JAFMBU010000100.1 GCA_017858295.1 Porticoccaceae bacterium
AACTTGATGACAAAACGCTGGTGACCAGTGTATTCACAGCCACAACATTTTCTTTATAGGAGGTCTGCGCAACCCCTAGTGAGAGCGAATTTTTACTAATTGCGTGGGCAAGAGCCATAATAATTTTCCTTATTTTATATTGTTGTTAGATACCCCCTTTTCCTTCGAGGGAGCGCAAGCCTAATCCAAATAGCAATGCTAAAAACAGGAAAAAACACTCATATTACAAGCTAGATGATATTGATCAGAGGTAGTGCACAGACAGGCAATAAAGAGGGTAAGGAGAGAATAAAATACTGCGTATATTGATAGCGAAAATATAAAACTAAGAGATTTTTTTGATTTTCTAAGGCCACAGAATTCCCAGCAGATCTCGAGAGTTCACCACTAGGCTGTGGCCCAAATTATATTACACTTGAAATTTACTGGGCCCAAAAGATAGACACAGGGGTTAACTGCTGTTGCAAAATCGCGCGAATCGGCAATTCCTTAATATCATTTCCAGCATTGGCTTGGGTCAATACCTGCTGCTTGCTGGCGCCACTAATATGAATAATCAAAGACTCTGTATTCAATAGTCGCGGCAAAGTCATACTCATACGCTGATGGGGTGCGTCCAGTGGCGTGACCGCAATGCAGTCCATACCTGAGTGCATATCAAGACCGCGTTCTAACGCCTCAGAGCCGGGAAACAACGAAGCTGTGTGGCCATCGTCACCCATACCCAAGATAACCACAGTAAAACGACCCAGAGCATTTAAGCGCCGCTGGCACTCAGCTTCGCCGTCGAGGGCATTTTCTGCATCAGTTTTTAAAGCCAAATACTCAGCCTTGTGAGCTTCATTAATCAGCAGGTTTTCGCGTACCAGCTTTTCATTGCTCGCCGCGTGATCGGCATTGACCCAGCGCTCATCCGCCAGGGCAATCGTGACCTTTGACCAATCCAATTCACACTGAGACAGCAGGTGAAAAAAACCCACTGGCGTGCGCCCGCCAGAGACTACCAGAGAGGCTTTACCCTCAGCCGCTATAGCCGCTTTTAGCAGGTCACTGACCTTAGTCGTAAGAGCCGTATCCAGCGCAGAGGTATTTTCAAATTTAAGCATCGACATAGAATTCGTTCCCATCGGTTTTAATATTTTAGGCTTCGTACCAACTACGCTGATCTTTTTCCATCAGCATATCCGCCTTGGAGGGACCCCAGGTTCCGGCACTGTAGGCTTTGGTGCCAACTTTCTTGTCCGCCCAAGAATCTAACAGCTGATCACACCAGCGCCAGGAGGCTTCAATTTCATCGCGACTAACAAACAGCCACTGATCGCCTTTAATCACTTCTAAAAACAGGCGCTCATAAGCGTCGGCAATTCTCGATTCACCAGAAGAATCGAAAAAGTCCAGATTCAAGGTACGCTTCTCAAGGCTAAGACGCTCTTTAAGGCTCTGCTTTTTAGAGAACATTTCAAGTTCAATACCTTCGTTTGGCTGCAGCCGAATAATCAGACGATTTTGCGCGTCGCCACCTTTGTCGGGGAAAATCGCGTGGGGAATTTCCTTGTAGGCAATCACCACCTGAGTCACTTTGTCTTGCATACGCTTGCCAGTGCGCAGATAAAACGGCACGCCAGCCCAGCGCCAGTTGTCCACATAGGCTTTTAGAGCAACGAAGGTTTCAGTGTCATTACTGCTCTCTTGACTACCCTCTTCTTCCTTGTAGCCAACCACGGGTTCTCCCGCTACCCAGCCCGCAGAGTATTGTCCGCGCACCGACTGCTCGAGCACGTTTTCAGCGTCTATAGGTTTCAGGGCGCGCAAGATTTTAACTTTTTCCGCGCGGATTTCGTCCGCCTGCAATGAATTTGGTGGCTCCATGGCCACCATGCAGAGCAGTTGTAAAAGGTGATTCTGAATCATGTCTCGAAGCTGACCTACATTGTCATAGTAGCCCCAACGACCTTCAATACCGACAGTCTCAGCAACTGTGATCTGTACATGATCGACACAGGTGTTGTCCCATTGTGAGTTGATCATGCGGTTAGCGAATCTCAGAGCCAGTAAATTCTGAACCGTCTCTTTACCCAGATAGTGATCAATGCGGTAGATGTTGCGCTCATCAAAATGTTCGCCGACAGTGGCATTCACTGCACGAGAGCTTTCAAGGTCTTTACCTATGGGTTTTTCCAAGACAATGCGCGCCAATTTGTCAACGCAGCCCGCGGCATCCAAATGGTTGCAGATAGAGCCATAAAGGCTCGGTGGCGTCGCCAGATAATAGATTGCTGTACGCTTCTCAACCAGCCACTCTTTGAGTGTTATAAAATCTTTTTTATGGGAAAAATCGACTTTCATATAACTTAGACGGCGACTAAATTTGCGCCATGTAGCAGCTTCCCAATCGGATTCAGGAATATGTTTTTTGAGATTTCCCTCAACCTCAGCAATAAACTCTTTACTGCTGATATCCTGGCGGGCAAGGCCGGCAATACGCACGCTATCCCCCAGTAGGCCAGCGCGATCTAACTGATAGAGCGCAGGAAATAACTTGCGCTCAGAGAGGTCGCCCTTTGCACCAAAGAGTACCAAATCAATATTATTGTTCATCTTCAAACTCCCATTTACAGCAAAGAGATACGGCTTATGGTTTGGATAAAATATTACCCATAACGCCGTGAATTATTATTGTTAAACATCACTGACCGAGCTGACTGGCCTCGCGGGCCAACTGTTCAATTTCATCCCAGCGCTGCTCGCGCACTAATTGCGCTGGACAGATCCAAGAGCCACCGACACATAGTACATTTGGCAGGGACAGATATTCCATAACATTGTGCAGGCCAATTCCGCCAGTGGGACAAATTCGCGCTTCACTAAAGGGACCGTACAACGATTTGATCATAGCGGCACCACCTGCAGCTTCCGCAGGGAAAAATTTAAAGTCCTGATAACCCCACTCCATGCAGCGCATCATTTCAGATGCAGAGGAGATCCCCGGTAACAGTCCGATGGACGAATCGGCGGCGGCAGCTAACAACTTGTCGGTGCTGCCAGGCGAGACCATAAACTGGCAACCCAGATCTTCTGAGAGCTTTACCTGATCAGCACTGCAAACCGTTCCTGTACCCACAATAGCACCGGGAACATGCTCTACAATTTGGCGAATACCCTCTTCAGCTGCTGCAGTTCTCAGAGTCACTTCAAGCACATTTAAACCACCGGCAATAAGTGCTTTTGCCAGCGGCACAGCATCTTCTACACGATCTATAACAATTACTGGTATTACCGTATTACCGGCCAAAAGATCTCGCACTGATCACTCCTTAAATATTTTTAAATTAAGCGCCTTTTAATCAAAGGGCTTTTTAATTGTGTTCTGTCATTAACGGTTGCTAACTAGGGGTTCTGCAGTTTTTTCGCCGCGCCCAACAAACCGAGTTTATTGTGAGTTACCAAATAGACAGGGATGGGCTCCAGATAGGAGGCAAAACGGCCCTTATCTTCAAATTTTTCGCGAAATCCGCTATTCACAAAGAACTCACTGAATCGCGGCACCACACCGCCAGCAATATAAATACCGCCTTTGGCCCCTAGGGTAAGGGCTAGATTGCCCGCTGCTGCGCCCATGGATTCACAGAAGGTATCCAGGGCGGTGAGCGCCTGGGGATTGCTGTTATCCAGCGCCGCTGCCACTACATCCGGAGGCGTAGTCAATGTGGCATCAGTACCTTCCATCTGGCAGATGGCATTGTAGATATTGACTATGCCTTTGCCGGATAGCACTCGTTCTAGGGAAACCCGTTTAAAGCTCTGACGCAGGCAGCTCAATACGTCCATCTGACGCTGGCCTACAGGGGCAAAATCAGCATGACCGCCCTCGGTATCCAGGACATGATAGCCATCGCTATGGGAGATTAGTGCTGCCATACCAAGGCCAGTGCCTGCACCTAAAATACCCACAGGCTTGTGCGGCTGAGGCTCGCCACCACCGATCTTGATGCTGTCGTCTGGACCCAGCTCGGTAATACCGTGAGCCACAGCTTCAAAATCATTTATCACCACTAGGTGCTGACAGCCAAACCACTCCCGCAAATGGGTTTTAGTAAACTCCCAGTGGCTATTGGTAAAAGAGATATGTTCCGCGTCCGCGGGGCAGGCTACTGCAAGACAGACACTGTGTGGCGCGCCAACAAAACCGGTGGCCAGAGCAATTTCATCTCTCAGCTTAATAATCAAATCACTAAACTGAGGATACTCTTCCACCGAGTGGTAAAATTCGAATTCGCTCTCCAGCTGACCTTCACGCAGTGCTGCAAAGCGCGCATTGGTGCCACCTATATCAGCGACTAAATTCCAACGTTGCTCTGTCATAACTAGACGCCCCCAAACAAGAACGAAGCACCCTGTTCCGCATTGCTGATATTGTCGCGATTGACGGCAAAGTACTCACGTCCACAACCACGTTGGCCAGCATCCGGCTGCGGCGCAGCGTCACGCGCTTCCAGCTCAGTGATATCGCCGATGTACTGCAACTCACCGGTCACCGCATTAACTCGAATCACGTCGCCTTCTACCACCTTAGCTAAGAGACCGCCGTTAGCCGCTTCAGGTACCAAATGAATTGCCGCAGGCACCTTGCCTGAAGCCCCGGACATACGCCCATCAGTCACCAGTGCCACTTTATAACCCTTATCTTGCAGAATACCGAGCATCGGCGTCAGCTTGTGTAGCTCCGGCATACCCAGGGCCTTGGGACCCTGAAAGCGCACAACCACAACGCAGTCGCGATTTAACTGACCCGACTCAAACAGAGCTGCCAGATCATCCTGGGCCTCAATCACTACAGCTGGAGCTTCAACAATCTGATGTTGCGCAGCAACCGCAGACACCTTAATAACACCGCGACCGAGATTACCTTTTAGAAGTCGCAGGCCGCCCTCTGAAGAGAAGGCCTTGTCCACTGTGGTCAGCACTTCAAGATCCAAAGGTATTACAGGTGATTCATGCCAAACCACTTTGTCGTTATCCAGGAAAGCTTGCTGGGTGAAATCACCAAAGTCAGTGCCCCAGGAGGTCTTGGCATCAGCGTGCATAAAGCCACCGGCTAACAGCTGACGGAACATACAGCTAGTGCCGCCGGCCGCATGAAAGTGATTCACATCGGCGTGACCATTGGGGTAGACCTTGGCCAACAGGGGCACTGCTGCAGATAATTCGGAGATATCATCCCAGTTTAGGATAATACCCGCAGCTCGGGCGATGGCCACAAGGTGCATGGTGTGATTAGTTGAACCGCCAGAGGCCAAGAGTGCAATGGTTGCATTAACCATGGTGCGCTCGTCGACAATTTCACCCACCGGACGATAGTCATTGCCGAGAGCGGTAATACGTGCCATTTGGTGGCAGGTCTCAACCGTGAGCTTATCCCGCAGTGGATTGCTTGGATTGACAAAGGAACTGCCGGGCAGCTGTAAGCCCATGGCTTCAAGTACTACCTGGTTGCTATTAGCTGTGCCGTAAAAAGTACAGGTGCCGGCACTGTGGTAGGAGTCAGATTCTGCCTGTAACAATTCTTCGCGGCCAATTTTGCCTTCGGCAAAGAGCTGGCGAATACGCTGCTTTTCTTTATTGGGTAAGCCTGACTCCATAGGGCCCGCAGGAACGAATAGCGCCGGCAAGTAGCCAAAGCTGAGCACACCCATCAACAGTCCAGGAACAATTTTGTCGCAGATTCCCAGGGCCAACACACCGTCAAACATCTGGTGCGACAGAGACATGGCTGTGCATTGGGCGATCAAGTCACGACTCAGCAGACTCAACTCCATACCGTCTTGACCCTGAGTAACGCCGTCACACATAGCGGGAACACCGCCAGCAACCTGAGCGGTACAGCCGATTTCGCGCATCGCCTGCTTAATCATATCCGGGTATTCTGCATAGGGCTGGTGGGCCGAAAGCATGTCATTGTAAGACGTGACTATGGCGATATTACTGGCTTCCATAAGTCGCAGGCTGTTCTTGTCGTCTTCACCACAGGCGGCAAAGCCGTGGGCCAGATTGCCGCAACTTAACTTGCCGCGCTCGGGACGATTGCTGTGATCGTCTTTGACTTGGCGCAGATAATCAGCCCTCAGGCTGCTGCTGCGTTCGATGATGCGCTGAGTGACTTCAGCAACTGTGGTATTCAACTGGACCATAGCGACTCCGCT
>JAFMBU010000101.1 GCA_017858295.1 Porticoccaceae bacterium
CAATCTGAACAGGCGGGCATGATCAAACACGGCTCGAAGATGATTCAGGCGGTGCGCAATGTGGATATACCGCGCATCACCTTTATGACCGGTGCCAGCTTTGGTGCCGGCAACTACGGCATGTGCGGCCGCGGCTATGACCCAGACTTCCTCTATACCTTCCCCAATGCTCGCATGGGCGTGATGGGCGGTGAACAGGCCGCCAAAACCATGTCTATGGTGGCCCGGGGCAAGGCTGCGGCCATGGGTGTGGAGCCGGACGAAGAGCAGCTGGCCCAGCAAGAGCAGATGATGGCCCATATCTTCGATTCCCAGTCCGATGCCTTCTACACCTCTGGTCATATGATGGATGACGGCATGATCGACCCAAGGAATATGCGCAGCACTCTGGGCATGTTGCTGGAGACGGTTCGGGAAGGGCGCAATCGCTCCCTGCGACCCAATAGTTTCGGTGTGGCGCGGCTCTAGCGGCAGTTAAAAAAATAATAAAAAGAGGTAAGCATGGGCGATCTGTCTAAATTCCAACTTCCTGAGACTCAATCATTAATCCTTGAGCGCCAAGGTTCAGTGCTAAAAATCTGGCTTAACCGACCACAGGCGAAAAACGCGCTCTCCGAGGAAATGACTGACGAGCTCCATCTGGTTCTCGACGCTGTTCGCGACGATCGCTCTATTCGCACTCTTGTCCTGCGAGGCAAAGGCGGGGTGTTCTGTGCCGGCGGTGATATCAAAGGCTTTAAGTCGGATATGCAGGCCGTTAGTGCCGAGCAGGTGGCAAAGAACAATCGCAGCTTTGGCGATCTCATGATCAAGATAAATGAACAGCCTCAAGTGATGATTATGCTGGTTGAGGGCGCGGCCATTGGCGGCGGTCTAGGTCTCGCCTGTGTGGCTGATGTCACGCTGGTCACCGCCGATGCAAGGTTTCGGCTCAGCGAAACCAGTCTCGGGATTCCTCCTGCACAGATCGCGCCCTTTGTCAGGGAACGTGTGGGCCTGACTCAGGCGCGGCGACTAATGCTCACAGGTGCGCGCTTTCAGGGGGAGGAGGCTGTGCGCCTCGGTATCGGCCATCAAGTAGCCATGGATGCCGACGATCTTGAGGCCCAGTGTGAAGTGATTTTGGGCCATATCAATGCCTGCGCTCCTGGCGCCAATGCAGTGACCAAGGGCATTCTTTTTGAAAGCCTGCGCCGACCCCGCGCCGAGGCTCTGGACTTTGCCTCTCAGGGCTTTGCCCAGTGCATGCTCAGCCCTGAAGGACTCGAGGGTATCGCCGCCTTTGTGGAAAAGCGTAAGCCCTCCTGGGCTGACCAAACTAACGATTAATGAGTTGGGAAATAGCTCTATGAAGCGCTTTAACAGTATTTTAATTGCCAACCGCGGCGAGATTGCCTGTCGGGTTATTCGCACCGCCAAACAACTGGGTTACAGAACCATTGCGGTCTATTCCGACGCCGATGCGGCTGCACCCCATGTGCAGTTGGCGGATGAGGCGGTAGGTATTGGTCCTGGGCCGGTGGGGGAATCCTACCTATTGCCTGAACGGATTCTTGAGGCTGCTGTCCATAGCGGCGCTGAAGCCATTCATCCCGGTTATGGTTTCCTCAGTGAAAATGCTGCCTTTGCCGCAGCAGTTGAAGATGCAGGGCTGGTGTTTATTGGTCCCAGCGCTGAAGCCATTGAGGTGATGGGCAATAAGGCCGAGTCGAAGCGGCGCATGATTGCTGCAGGCGTACCCTGTGTGCCTGGCTACGAAGGCCATGATCAAGGGGATAAAACGCTTATAGCCGAAGGCGCGAAAATTCCACTGCCCCTGATGGTCAAGGCGGCTGCTGGTGGCGGTGGTCGCGGTATGCGACTAGTTGATGATCAGGCTGATCTGGGCAATGCGATTAAGTTGGCGCGAGCCGAAGCCGAGAGCGCCTTTGGCTCCGGTGAGTTGATTCTTGAGCAAGCCATTATTAAACCTCGCCATGTGGAGATTCAGGTATTTGCCGATAGTTTCGGCAACACAGTCCATCTTGGAGAGCGGGACTGCTCCGTGCAGCGTCGTCACCAGAAGGTAATAGAAGAGGCCCCATGCCCAATTATGACCCCGGAGCTGCGAGAGCAGATGGGTCAGTCGGCGATTGATGCGGCTAAATCCGTGAGCTATCGCGGTGCCGGCACGGTTGAATTCTTGCTCGACAACAGTGGCAGGTTTTACTTTCTCGAGATGAACACAAGGTTGCAGGTTGAGCATCCGGTGACTGAATTGATCACCGGTCTGGATTTGGTGGCACTGCAGATTGCTGTTGCCCAAGGTGAAGCGCTGGGATTAGAGCAGGCTGATATTCAACTTGAGGGTCATGCCATAGAGGTGCGGCTCTATACCGAAGATCCCAGTCAGGACTTTTTACCCGCCTCAGGGCCCGTGGAATTATGGCAGCCGGCCACTGGTGTGGGAGTGCGAATCGACAGCGGTATCTGCACAGGCCAGGGGATCTCGCCATTTTACGATCCCATGGTGGCCAAGGTGATTGGCTATGGCCCGACCCGGGAAGTGGCGCGTCTGCGACTGATCGCCGCGCTTCGGGAGACGGTGTTATTTGGAACTCCAAATAACATTAGGTTTCTTATACAGTGCCTTGAAAATCAACAGTTTATTGATGGGTTTTCTACCACCGCATTTATTGCTGAAGAGTTTTCTGAAGCGGATCTGGGCAACCCATTACCGCAGTTTGCCGACGCTGCAGTGGCGGCGGTTTTGGAACTGCGCCTGGAACATAATCAGCTTTTTGAACGGGCCCTAGGCGTTAGCCATAACCTAAAAGACTGGACCAGTGCCAGCCCATTGGTGTCGCGCAAGCAGTATCAGTTTGATCAGTTGATCCACGATCTCTCAGTTTCCCCTCAGGGCGATGGCAGCTATCTGGTGAGCAGTATGGATACTGGCGAGTCGCGGAGTCTTGTGGTCACGCTGTCTGGGTTAAAAGATACTAGGGCCGAGCTGCTGGTGGATGGCAAAGCCATTACGGCAACTTATAGCTCGCCGGTAAAGGGGCAGCTGTATTGCTCGATTCAAGGTCGCAGCGCCCTGTTTAAAGATCTGATTATTCTCGACGGCCTGGTTGATGAGGCGGTAGGCGGCGGTCGTGTAATCGCGCCCATGCACGGGTTGTTGCTGGATGTGCTGGTTGCCCCTGGCGATCAGGTGGTTGCAGGGCAGGTACTGGCGGTGCTGGAAGCGATGAAAATGCACTATGAAATTAGCGCTGAGATCGACGGTACTGTTATGGATGTCAGTGCGGTTACCGGTAATCAGGTGGCCACGGATGATCTGCTTATGGAGATTGCAGCCCTTGAATCTGAAGATAGCGAAAGTTAATAAAACAACAAAAAAACAATAAAATGAGGCAGCCTTATGGCACTTAAACTCTGGCACTGCGCCGGTTCTCGTTCAATTCGCCCACTCTGGACTCTACTGGAGATGGGGCTCGACGTTGAGCTTGAGACCATGTTGTTTCCACCGCGCTTTGCGCACCCTGGTTATACCGAGCTCAACCCCATTGGTACTGTGCCGTTTTTCACCGATAGCAGTGATCCCGCTAATCTCGTCAGCATGACCGAATCCACCGCTATTAGTCAGTATCTGGCGGATAAATACGGTCCCACGGATCTGGCGGTACTGCCCAGTGAGCCAGCCTATGGTGACTACCTCAATTGGCTGCACCGCAGCGATGCGACCCTGACCTTCCCCCAGACATTGGTGCTGCGCTATACGGTTCTAGAGCCTGAAGCCACGCGTCTACCGAAAGTTGCTGAGGACTATACCAAGTGGTTCTTCTCGCGCCTGCGCTCGGTTGAATTGGCGCTCTCTGATGGCCGTGAATTTCTCTGTGCTGAGCGTTTCACTCTGGCAGATATCGCGGTGGGCTTTGCCCTGCATTTTGCCGAGCTATTGAGTCTTAAGGGCGGCTTTAAACCCCATACCTTGGCTTACTTCGAGCGCCTTAAGCAGCGCCCCAGTTTCCAGCAAGCGATCGCTAACAATGGTTCACAAAATATCTTGGAAGGCGTTTAACCATGGCCCTTCATCGAAAATACCCAAAGCTGTTCTCACCTTTGGATCTGGGTTTTACCCAGCTTAAGAACCGAGCCTTGATGGGTTCCATGCACACCGCCTTAGAAGAAGTGGAAGGGGGTTTCGAACGTCTGGCCGCCTACTTTGCCGAGCGTGCCCGGGGTGGCGTTGGCATGATGATCACTGGGGGTATTAGCCCCAATGAAGAGGGCAGTATGGGTTCTCAGATGTCTACCCCTGAGCATGCCGAGGGCCATCGTCAGGTCACCGCAGCGGTACACGCTGTGGATCCAGAGATCAAAATTTGCATGCAGATACTCCATGCCGGTCCCCTGGCCCACACACCGACCATGGTGGGTCCTTCAGCTGTGCCGTCGCGGCTTTCAAGGATGATACCAAATGAACTGGACGAAGCCGGTGTGCAGAAGCAAATTAACGATCATGTTAATTGCGCCAAGCTGGCTAAGCTGGCGGGATACGATGGGGTAGAAATTATTGGTTCCGCGGGTTATCTGCTAAGTACATTTTTGGTGGAGAAAACCAATCAGCGCCAAGATCAATGGGGCGGCAGTTATGAAAACCGTATGCGCTTTCCATTAGAGATTATGCGTCGCTGTCGTGCCGAGGTGGGTGAAAACTTTATTTTGATTTTTCGTATCGCGGCGATGGATATGTTGCAGGGTGGCATGTCCTGGGATGAGGTTGTGCTGTTGGCCAAGGAAATGGAAAAAGCCGGCGCGACAATTATTAGCACACACTTTACTTGGCACGAGTCTGCGGTTCCCACTATCGCCACCATGGTGCCTCGCGCTGCATTCTCTGGTGTCACTGGGCGCCTGCGCAAAGAGCTCAGCATACCGACCATTACCAGCAACCGGATCAATATGCCCGATGTGGCAGAGCAGGTTCTCGCTGATGGGGATGCAGATATAGTCTCTATGGCGCGACCCATGCTGGCGGATGCGGAGCTGGTATTAAAGGCTTTTGAAGGCCGTGAAGACGAAATTAATACCTGTATCGGCTGTAATCAGGCCTGTCTGGACCATGGTTTTGAAGGCAAGGAGATTAGTTGCCTGGTCAACCCGAGAGCGCTTAACGAAACCCGTTTAAACTATACGCCCACTGAGGCGCCAAAGAAGATTGCCGTAGTTGGTGCCGGTCCAGCTGGTCTGGCCTATGCCACTGTGGCATCTGAGCGCGGTCACTCGGTGACTCTGTTTGATGCGGGAGCTGAGATCGGCGGGCAGTTTAATCTGGCCAAGCAGATTCCCGGCAAAGAAGAATTTTATGAAACTCTGCGCTATTACCGCCGCATGATGGAGGTCAATAATGTGGATCTGCAGCTCAATCGCAAGGTCACAGCGGCTGAGTTAAAACTTGGTGGTTTTGACCATGTGGTAATCGCCACAGGCATAACTCCAAGGGTTCCTCAGCTTGAGGGCATAGATCATCCCAGCGTCGTCAGCTATGTAGATGTGCTGCGCGGTAATGTCGAAGTGGGCAAGCGTGTGGCTGTGATGGGCGCCGGGGGAATTGGCTTTGATGTCTCGGAATTTATCACCCATGTGGGGGTTTCCGCGGCACTGGATAAAGAGGTCTTTGCCCGGGAGTGGGGCATTGATTTTAAAAACCATCCCCGCGGTGGTGTCACAGGTGTCACCCCGCAGGTGGAAGAGTCTGGCCGGCAAGTCTATCTGATGCAGCGCAAGTCCACGCGAGTAGGGCGCGGCTTGGGTAAAACCACTGGATGGACCCACCGCATGTCACTGGACAAGCGTGGTGTGCAGATGATCAATGGTATCGACTACGAGAAAATTGATGATCAGGGTCTACATGTCACAGTTGCCGGTGCGCCACAGCTATTTGAAGTGGATACGGTGATTGTCTGCGCCGGGCAGGTGCCTAAGCGGGATCTCTTCGATGAACTGAGTGACAGTGATATTGCCACTAGCTTGATTGGCGGTGCCTTCGAGGCCTCGGAGTTGGATGCCAAGGCGGCTATTAAGCAGGCCAGTTATTTGGCAGCTGAAATTTAAACTGCATTGACAGGCGCGGCGTATAGATCATTAACATCGAATTAGTCGATTGCAGTTACAGGTATAAAGCCGCCTATTTAAAGCAGC
>JAFMBU010000102.1 GCA_017858295.1 Porticoccaceae bacterium
GCAGCAGAAATTATTAGCGCTATTACCCGTGCGGCAGGCAAGGCAGTAAGCCAATCAGGGGCAGTTAAAGAAATGGGTAAATCACTGGAAGATCAGATCAAGGAAAAGGCCAGCGGTTTAAAAGGGCTGTTTGGCAACAAAAACTAAAGTCATAACCCTTAACGTTAAGGGCTATGCAGAGTGCCGCATAATCCGCTGCTTCTGACGATCCCAGTCACGCTCTTTGTCGTCATTGCGCTTATCAAAATCCGCCTTACCTTTGGCCAGGGCGATCTCAACTTTAATCAGATGGGTTTTCCAATACATCGCGGTGCAGACGCAGGTGTGTCCCTTTTGGTTGACTCCAGCTTCCAGCTTGTCCAGTTCACGACGGTTAAGCAGCAACTTGCGCGAGCGAATAGGTTCGGTGACATAGTGGGTCGAGGCGGTTGCTAGGGGCGTGATATTGGTGCCGATCAGCCAGGCTTCGCCATTCTGCAGCAACACATAGGTGTCCGTCAGATTGACCTTGCCCTCGCGCAAGCTTTTTACTTCCCATCCCATCAGCGAAATTCCCGCCTCAAACTTTTGCTCGAGAAAATAGTTATGCTTCGCCTTCTTGTTGAGAGCGATGGTGCTGGATTGAGCTTTAGGTTTCTTTTTTGTCATAACTCGCGATTATACGTCTGCTGGTCTATTTATCATAACCAAATGCGCACTCAATGGTGGCTATTTAATTAGGATCACCTTGGCGATAGCGTTACAATTCATCATCATTTTTTGGGGTAGTTTATGGGCTTACAGCAAAAAGGCATGCACGGAACTTGGGCTAGTCGCTGGACCTTTATTATGGCGGCCACCGGTTCCGCGGTGGGTCTGGGCAATATGTGGAAATTTCCTTATGTTGCCGGCAGTAATGGTGGCGGTGCATTTGTACTTGCCTATATAGCTTGCATCTTATTAATTGGTGTTCCGGTGATGATGGCGGAGGTGGCTATTGGTCGTCGTGGACGTCAGAGCCCGATCAATTCCATGCGCGATGTGGTCGCTGAGAGCGGCGCTCACTCGGCTTGGCGCCATATTGGCTGGCTCGGCGTTGTGGCGGGCATGCTGATTATTTCATTCTATGCGGTGATTGCCGGCTGGGCGCTGGACTATATCTTTTCCATGGCCTCTGGTGAGTTGCGCGGTGCTACAGGTGAAGTGGCTGCGGGTGTCTTTGGCAGGTTATTAGCGGATCCGACGCGACTGGTATTCTGGCAAACCCTATTTCTAATGCTCTGTGTCGGTGTAGTCGTGGGTGGCGTCAAAAAAGGCCTCGGCGTTGCGGTGGAAATTTTAATGCCGCTACTGTTTATTATGTTGCTGATCCTACTCGGCTTTAGCTTCTTTCGCGGCAACTTTCAGGCCGGTTGGGATTTCCTCTTTACCTTCGACTTTGCCGCTTTAACAGGTCGCGGGGTGTTGGAGGCTATGGGCCAGGCGTTCTTTACCCTGAGTATAGGTATGGGCGCGATCATGGCCTACGGCGCCTATATGCCTCAGAATGCCAATATAGGTAAAACCATTTTAACCGTGGCCTTCTTCGACAGCATGACGGCGATTATCTCAGGCTTGATTATCTTCTCCATTGTCTTTGCCACTCCCGGCGTTGAACCCAGTGCCGGCCCCGGCCTGATGTTTATTAGTCTGCCGGTGGCCTTTGGCAATATGCCTGGGGGACTATTGATCGGCTCAGTATTTTTTGTGCTGGTGACCATCGCCGCTTGGAGCTCGGCTATTTCGCTGCTTGAGCCAGCGGTTGCCTGGTTGATTGAAGCGAAAAATATGAATCGCATTCAGGCCAATTCCCTGATCGCCGCTGGCACTTGGTTGTTGGGTTTGGGCAGCGTGTTCTCGTTTAATATTTGGGCTGATTCGACGGTTGCGGGATTTACCTTTTTCGACTTTTTAGATTTCCTTACCTCCAATGTGATGCTGCCCCTCTCAGGTCTATTGATTGCAGTGTTTGTCGGCTTTGTCATGAAAGATGAATTTGTCGATGATGAAATGCAGGACACATCGCCATGGGTAATGCGGAGCTGGCGATTAATGCTGAGATATGTGGCACCGGTGGCTATAGCCGCGGTGTTTGTTATGGGAATCTATGACAAGTTCTTTGCTTAAGATTAATTAAGGTGAGATCACTTTGAATAAGGTTCAGCGTTCGGCATTGGTAATGTACTCAGATCAGGCAATGTTTGATCTGGTTAATGATGTCGGCAATTATCCAAAATTTATGGATGGCTGCCAGAGTGCTGAAGTGCTTGAACAAAGTGACACAGCGATGGTGGCGCGGTTGGATTTAAAAAAGGCTGGGGTCAAAACCAGCTTTATGACGCGCAATAGTCTCAGTGCACCGGATACCATTGAAATGAGTCTTGAAGATGGGCCTTTTAAAACGCTGCGCGGTGTTTGGCACTTTAAAGCGCTGACCCCAGAGGCCTGTAAAGTAAGCCTCGATTTGGAATTTGAATTTAACAGTATGGCGATGGGCATGGCAGCATCAAAGCTGTTCTCGAGTATGGCAAATGATCTTGTAGATTCACTGTGTCGCCGGGCTGATCAAGTATATGGGAAGACAGATGACGGACAGTAAAATGATTGTTGTGGAGGTGGTTTACGGACTGCCGGAGAAACAAAAGTTGATTCAGCTAAATGTGGCTGTTGGCACTACGGCACTTCAGGCCGTTGAACAGTCGGGTATTTTGCAGAGTTTCCCGGAGATTGATCTGGAGACCTGCAAAATGGGTATTTTTGCCCAGGTCTTGGGTACAAAGGGCCTGGCTGAGCCCAGTGAATATCTGTTGCAGGAGCGTGATCGAGTGGAAATCTATCGACCTTTGATCGCCGATCCCAAAGAAGTCAGACGTCGCCGTGCTGAGGAAGCCAAACTCAAGAAAGAGCAGGCGGAGACTGATAGTAAAGCTGTCTAATTAAAAAGCTCTTGATTAAAAGCTCTTAATGAAAAGCTTCTCGACTAAAAGCCTCTTGGTTAAAAGAGCTTAGGGCCGACCTAGTTACATGCACCGACCCCTCAAGCTTGCCCGGGCTATTTAGGCTCGGGCTGCGCCGCAGCACTTGGCAGGTAGTCGCCAGTCATGCGTTCGAGCTTACCCTCTTGATCAAAGAAGATCGTCACCTGCTCCTGAGTCTCTTTACCGGATGGCGATTTACGACTGTAGAAATAATCCCAGCGCGCTTGATTAAAGGTATCTGCTACCAGGGGGGTGCCGAGTACAAAGCGAACCTGAGATTTGGTCATTCCCGGAAGCAGTTTATCAATCATCTCTTGGTCGACAATATTGCCTTGCTGAATGGCTACTTTGTGTACCCCAGGGAATTTGATCCAGCTACAGCCACTGGCTAAAAGCGTAAAACTTATTAAGCAAATCAGAACTATTCGCATCTGTGGGGTTCCCGTTGGTTGAGCGAACGGGGATAATACCCAAAGCGACAAGCATAGAGAAGGGGTAAGCATGACTCTCGAAGACCAAGAGCTAAAAAAAGCCGGACTCAAGGTAACATTGCCACGAGTCAAAATTCTACAAATCCTTGAAAATTGCAGCGATCGTCATATGACCGCTGAAGATATCTATCAAGCACTGCGCGATTCCGATGGTGATGTTGGCATTGCTACCGTCTATCGTGTGCTCACCCAATTTGAAGCTGCTGGTCTTGTAGAGCGCCACAACTTTGATAATGGTCCGGCGATTTACGAGATTGATCGCGGTGAGCATCACGATCATATGGTCTGCACTGAGACCGGCAAAGTGATTGAGTTCCACGATGCGGAAATTGAAAACCTGCAGGAGCGCATTGCTGCAGAAAAGGGTTATCAGCTAGTTGGCCACAGTCTGGTGCTCTATGTGAAACCGAACAACGCGTAAAAGGCTCCACTCTTCGCGGTCACCGTGATCGCAGTTACTTTTCCGTCTAAAAAGAATTATAAAAATAATGACTGAAACTACTCTAAAACAAATTGAAAACTTCCTTAATGCCTGGGCTGATCTAATGTGGAGCACACCACTGGTGGTGCTTCTAGTGGGCGGTGGTCTGTTCTTTATGATCCGTTCACGCATGCAACCCTATCGTTATTTTGGCCACGCCATTGCACTGCTGCGCGGCAAGTACAGCGACCCCAATGATCCTGGGCATATTCCCCATTCACAGGCCCTGTCTACAGCGCTCTCTGGCACCATTGGTCTGGGCAATATTGCCGGCGTGGCCATCGCTATTAGCATCGGTGGTCCTGGCGCGGTGTTCTGGATGTGGGTTACCGCCATAGTGGGTGTGGCAACCAAGTTTTACACCGCATCCCTAGCAGTGATGTTCCGCGGCCATGACTCTCTCGGCACACTGCGCGGCGGCCCCATGTACGTGATTATCGAGGGCATGGGTAAGCGCTGGTATCCCCTTGCGGCGCTGTTTGCCGTGGCCTGTTTAATAGGTGCGCTACCGCTTTTTCAGGCCAACCAGTTTATTCAATTGCTCCGTGACAGTGTTGCGATCCCGGCCGGTTTGGCCACTAGCGATCAGCACTTTGCCTTTGATTTTTTTGCCAGTCTCACTGTGGCGATTTTAGTCACTATTGTCGTGGCGGGGCGGATCGAGCGCATTGGCCGCTTAACGGTGCGCCTGGTGCCGACCATGGTGTGTCTCTATCTGGGTATGACTTCGGTAATTCTTTACACCTACATGGCTGATATACCGGCAGTATTTTGGCTGATTATTAGCGACGCCTTTACCGGTGAAGCAGCAGCCGGTGGTTCGGTAGGTGCAGTGATTATGATCGGTGTGCGCCGCGGAGCCTTCTCCAATGAGGCGGGCATAGGCACTGAGTCCCTGGCCCATGGTGCGGCAAAAACCACAGAGCCAATCCGCGAAGGTATTGTCGCCATGGTTGGCCCGGTGATTGACACTCTGGTGGTCTGTACCTGTACCGCATTGATTATTCTGTTAACTGGTGTCTGGCAGGCGGATTCTGGACTTGCCGGCGTGACCATGACAGCTCGCGCGATCGAGCAGGTATTCCCAGTTACTGGCATTTACCTGTTGCTGATTATGGTCGGCATGTTGAGCTTTAGCACCATGGTGAGCATGTGGTTTTACGGGGTTAAATGTGCCGGATTCTTGTTCGGTGCCGAGCGCGAACATTATTACACGCCGGTCTATATCAGCTTGATTGTGGTGGGTGCAGTAGTGTCCATGGATATAGTCAATGGCCTGATTTTGGCCGCCTATGCCACCATGGCCATTCCAACGATGATCTCAACACTGTACTTGGCGCCAAAGGTTAATGTCGCAGCGAAAAAGTATTTTGCTGAACTGCGCGCTAGCAAGTAGAGAGTTTGTTTCGATATAGGCGTTGCCGTCAGATGACGGCAACGGGCTGGTTTACCTAGAGCAGTTTTTCAATATCCGCCGCTATGTCTTTAGGCTTGCGGATCGGCGCATAGCGCTCCACTACCTGACCGTCCTGGTCGACTAAAAACTTGGTGAAGTTCCACTTAATCTTGCTATTGAATAGGCCGCCGGCCTGGCTTTTTAGGTGAGTATAAAGTTCATGTTGCTCACTGCCATTGACGTCTATCTTGCCCATCACTGGAAAGCTGAGACCAAAATTCATCTGACAAAATTCTTGAACCTCGGCGTTGGAGCCTGGCTCTTGACCGCCAAACTGATTGCAGGGCAGTGCCAACACGACGAGGCCTCGGGCACTGTATTGATCATAGAGTTCCTGCAGCTGAGTGTACTGAGGCGTAAAACCACACTTGCTGGCGGTATTGACGATCAGGAGCACTTTGCCGCGATAGTCTTCCAGTGAAACAGGGTTGCCACTGCTGTCGGCTACGGTGAAGTCATAAATGGATTGATTGCTCATGGCGTTGTTCTCTCGCTGTTTATTTTTATTGTTTTTTTGGCTCTTTATTGAGCTCTTTGTTTAGTTCTTTATTAACCGCAATCTATTTAAAACAGTGCTCTGGCGCGGGAAAAGTCCCGGCACGAACAGCGTTGCCATAGGCGGTGATGGCGTCCTGAATGCTGGCCTGCTCTTCGAGGAAGTTCTTCGAGAAGCGCGGCAGGCGCTGAGAGATGCCCAACATATCGTGGAGCACTAATACCTGTGCATC
>JAFMBU010000103.1 GCA_017858295.1 Porticoccaceae bacterium
GCCGGGGTTGCGCCGCCAGTGATTTCGTTTTGCAATTCGTCGAGGGTATAGCCGACAGCCAGCTTGGCCGCTACTCGCGCAATGGGGAAACCAGTGGCTTTTGAAGCCAGGGCTGAAGAGCGCGATACCCGCGGGTTCATCTCAATAACAATCAGGCGCCCATCTTTAGGGTTGACCGCAAACTGTACGTTGGAGCCGCCAGTTTCTACACCGATCTCACGCAATACCTTAATCGAGGCGTTGCGCATGATTTGATATTCTTTATCGGTCAGGGTCTGGGCTGGAGCAACGGTAATTGAGTCGCCGGTGTGGATGCCCATGGGGTCGAGGTTTTCAATCGCGCAGATAATAATGCAGTTGTCTTTGCGGTCTCGGACCACTTCCATTTCAAACTCTTTCCAGCCAATCAGCGACTCATCGATAAGCAGCTCATTGGTGGGTGAGAGATCTAGTCCGCGACGGCAGATCTCTTCAAATTCTTCGCGGTTATAAGCGATGCCACCACCGGATCCACCCATGGTGAACGACGGGCGAATAACACAGGGAAAGCCAAAGCGATCGGAGACCTGAATCGCCTCTTCCATACTGTGGGCAATACCGGAATTTGGTGTATCCAGACCAATGGCTTTCATGGCCTTGTCAAAGCGCTCACGATCTTCGGCTTTATCAATGGCATCGGCATTGGCGCCAATCATTTCTACGCCGTACTTTTCGAGCACGCCGTGCTTGGCCAAATCCAATGCGCAGTTCAGAGCGGTCTGACCACCCATGGTGGGTAACAGTGCGTCAGGCTTTTCCTGAGCAATAATATGCTCAACTGTGCGCCACTCGACTGGCTCTATATAGGTGGCATCGGCCATGGCTGGATCGGTCATGATCGTTGCCGGGTTGGAGTTCACCAAGATAACTCGGAATCCCTCTTCCCGCAGCGCCTTACAAGCCTGAGCGCCGGAGTAGTCAAACTCACAGGCCTGACCAATAATAATCGGTCCTGCGCCCAAGATGAGAATGCTTTTTATGTCAGTTCTTTTTGGCATGTCTTCTCCGAAAGCGACTAGCGTCGATCTTCCATTAACTTGATAAAGTGTTCAAATAGGGATGCTGCATCGTGGGGGCCAGGGCTGGCTTCAGGATGACCCTGGAAGCTGAATGCCGGCTTGTCGGTGCGTTGAATACCCTGCAGGCTGCCGTCAAACAATGAACGATGCGTGGCGATCAGATTAGCAGGTAGATTCTCTTCGTCCACTGCAAAACCGTGGTTCTGACTGGTGATCATAACGACGTTCCCGGCCAGATCTTCAACCGGATGGTTGGCGCCATGGTGGCCAAACTTCATCTTCACGGTTTTGGCACCTGAGGCCAGTGCCAACAGCTGATGACCCAAGCAGATTCCGAATACCGGAATATCGGTTTCAAGAATTTCGCGGATCGCGTCAATGGCATAGTCACAGGGCTCTGGATCGCCAGGACCATTGGACAGGAAGATTCCGTCGGGCTGCATTGCCAGTACTTCACTGGCAGGTGTCTTGGCCGGCACAACAATCAGTTCGCAGTCCAGATCAACCAGCATACGGAGAATATTGCGCTTCACGCCGTAGTCGTAGGCCACCACTTTGTATTTTGTGCTGGCTGGATCCTGAGGCTTGTGACCTTCACCCAATTCCCAACTGTGTTCAGACCATTGGTAGGTGGTTTCGGTGGTGACTTCTTTGGCCAGATCCATACCTTTAAGGCCAGCAAAACCGCGAGCCGCTGCTAGAGCAGTTTCGTCGTCTACAGTACCGGCCATAATGCAGCCGTTCTGAGCACCGCTTTCACGCAGTATGCGCGTCAGCTTGCGGGTATCTATATCAGCTATGCCGAGGATATTATTATCCTTGAGATAGTCGTCTAGAGCTTGCTGGCTGCGAAAGTTGGATACCATCAAAGGTAGATCACGGATCACCAAACCAGAGGCCCAGATTCTATCCGACTCAGCGTCTTCGTCGTTGACGCCGACGTTGCCGATATGGGGATAGGTTAGGGTAACGATTTGTTGAGCGTATGAGGGATCAGTAAGGATTTCCTGATACCCGGTGAGGGCAGTATTGAAGACTACTTCACCAACAGAGATTCCATCCGAACCGATGGCAGTTCCTCTGAAAATTGTTCCGTCTGCTAGCGCAAGTACGGCTTCCCGGTGAGTCTGGGAATTCACACAACCTCCTAATTATTTACGTGTAACGTAGACCTGAAGTCAGGCAACTCCGATTACGGCATCAGTAGCTTGTGAATATTTGCAAAAAAGCGAGATGAAACTCTGCGTCTCATCTCGCTAAATATAATATTCTGCTGTGCTCTAACCTCTCGGAACGAGACCACATCTTGGCTGTGGTGTTAGGCGGGTATTCTAGTGAAAAGAGCGCATTTTGTCTATCACTGATAAAACTATTTTGCTCTGCTGCCAGCCTGCTATTTAAGCCCCAGTACATCCTGCATATCGTATAGACCTGAGTTCTTTTCCGAGATCCACAGAGCCGCTCGAACTGCGCCACGGGCAAAAGCTAAACGACTTGAGGCTTTGTGGGTAATCTCTACGCGTTCACCTTCGCCGGCAAACAAGACAGTATGATCGCCGACAATATCGCCGCCGCGGACTGTGGCAAAGCCGATAGTCTCATGGTCTCGCGCTCCGGTCTGGCCCTCACGACCATAGACAGCTACTTTCTGCAGATCGCGACCCACAGCGGCAGCGACTGATTCACCCAGGGACAAAGCTGTACCAGATGGCGCATCGACCTTGTGCCGGTGATGGGCTTCGAGAATTTCGATATCGGTTTCATCGCCGAGGACTTGCGCCGCCAACTCAGCCAACTTAAAGCACAGATTGACGCCAGTGGAAAAGTTGGAGGCCATGCAGATAGCGCTAGTGGCAGCTGTAGTTGAAACCTGAGCCAGCTGATCAGCATCCAAACCTGTGGTACCAATAACCATTTTTTTATTGTTCGCAGCACAGAATGCAGCATTAGCTGCGGTGGCACTGGGCACGCTAAAGTCGATAAGCACGTCGAACTGATCGGCCACATCTGCAAGGGAACTAGCCACCAAGATGCCATTTTTGCCTACGCCAGCCAACTCGCCGGAGTCGACGCCGATAAGTGAGCTCTCTGGGCGCTCAAGCGCCACGGTCAGCTCTGCGCTGTTATTTAACAATATAGCGTCGATCAAGGCCTTGCCCATACGGCCGCCGGCTCCGGTAATCGCTATTCTGTTCATCGCCTTATCCTATTGCTGTTTTTAAGCGCGCCGCATTAACGACCCGTCGCCTCTGAGAAGCGGTTTATGTAAGGAGCTCTTTAACTATGGAGCTCTTAACCATGGAGCTCCTTAACTAAGAGGCTCTTTAACTAACAAGCTATGCATATTACGCAGATCGATTTTAACTGGTCAAATTATCGAAGAATTTTTTCACGCCATCAAACCAGTTACTGCTGCGTGGCGAATGCTTGCTTTTGCCAGCCAAACTCTCTTCAAACTTCTTCAACAGCTCGCGCTGCTCGGCATTTAGGTTAACCGGTGTTTCTAACACCACCCTGCACAGCAGGTCACCCACACCACCACCGCGAACCGGGGCAACACCTTTACCGCGCAGACGGAACAGTTTGCTGCTCTGAGTTTCTGCAGGAATTTTCAACTTAACCTTGCCCGTCAGAGTGGGCACTTCAAGCTCACCACCCAGGGCAGCCTGAGCAAAACTAATCGGCACTTCACAGTGCAAGTTGGCGTCATCGCGAACAAATATTGGATGATCACGCACTACCATCTGCACATAGAGATCCCCTGGAGGGCCCCCGTGAGGACCGGCTTCACCTTTGCCGCCCAGGCGAATTCGATCACCCGTATCTACTCCCGCAGGAATTTTTACTGAGAGGGTCTTTTTCTCTTCGACAACGCCTTGACCATGGCAGCTGCCACAGGGATCAGAAATCATCTGACCACGACCGCGACACTGAGGGCAGGCTTGCTGCACCGAGAAGAAACCCTGAGACATGCGCACCTGACCAGCGCCGTTACAGGTGGTGCAGGTCACTGGGGAAGAACCCCTGCGGGCACCCGAACCATCACAGGGTTCGCAAGGGCTCAAAGTGGGCACATCGATCTGTACGGTCTTGCCTCGCACCGCGTCTTCGAGATCTAGCTGCAGGTCATAGCGCAGGTCGGAACCACGTGCTGGGCCACCGCGACCTCCGCCGCCGCCACCAAAAATGTCACCGAAAACGTCACCAAAGACATCGCCGAATCCACCACCGCCACCACCGCGCTGGCCGCCACTGTTACCATCGACTGCAGCGTGACCAAAACGGTCATAGGCCGCTTTTTTGTCATCGTCCCCAAGAATTTCATAGGCTTCTTGAGCTTCTTTAAACTTATCTTCGGCATCCGCGCCTTCAGGGTTGCGGTCCGGGTGAAACTTCATCGCAACGCGGCGAAATGCCTTCTTGATTTCAGCGGCAGAGGCACCTTTATCCACACCCAATACTTCGTAGTAATCGCGTTTAGCCATAACTTAATTCTTTATTCCAATCTGTAACCAATATGATTAGGCGCGGGACTTTGCCCGCGCCTAATAAAAGTAGAAAAAACCAACCAAGACTTATTTCTTGTCGTCTTTCTCTTCTACTGTTTCTTCCGCACTCTCTTCTTTCACTTCTTCGAACTCAGCATCCATTGCGTCGTCGCCAGCAGCCTGTTCGCCGCCTTCAGCTTGACCGGCTTCAGCCTGCTCAGCGTAGAGCTTCTGAGCTAGAGCTGTAGAGGCTTCAGAGAGGACTTTGGTCGCAGCTTCAATGGCGTCGTTATCTTCGCCCTGAACCGCTTCCTCAACCCCTTTGATAGCGGCTTCAATTGCTGTCTTCTCTTCTTCCGAGGCTTTGTCGCCAGCATCTTCAAGGGTTTTCTTGGCAGCGTGAGCTAGGCCATCAGCCGTGTTGCGAGCCTGAACCAGATCAGCGAACTTCTGATCTTCAGCGGCATTGGCTTCAGCATCCTTGACCATTGCATCGATCTCTTCATCAGAGAGACCTGAAGAGGCTTTAATAATAATCGACTGCTCTTTGCCGGTAGCCTTGTCTTTAGCGCCTACGTGCAAGATACCGTTGGCATCGATATCGAAGGTCACTTCAATCTGTGGCATACCGCGTGGCGCAGGCGGGATATCTGCCAGATCAAATCGACCCAGTGATTTATTACCTGTAGCCTGTTTGCGCTCACCCTGAACTACGTGAATGGTCACGGCAGTTTGATTGTCGTCAGCTGTTGAGAATATCTGTGATTTCTTGGTAGGAATCGTCGTGTTCTTCTCGATAACTGGTGTGGCGACACCACCCATGGTTTCAATACCTAGGCTCAGTGGGGTTACGTCGAGCAACAGCACGTCGGTGACGTCACCAGACAGTACCGCACCCTGAAGGGCAGCACCCACGGCAACCGCTTCATCGGGGTTAACGTCCTTGCGCGGCTCTTTGCCGAAGAACTCAGTTACTCTCTCCTGAACCTTGGGCATACGTGTCTGACCACCAACAAGAATGATCTCATCGATTTCGCCAACGGATTTGCCGGCGTCTTTGAGGGCGATCTTAAGTGGTGCGATTGAACGCTCAACCAGATCTTCAACCAGTGATTCGAGCTTGGTGCGCGTCAACTTGACAACCAAGTGCTTGGGACCTGTTGCATCAGCAGTAATGTAAGGCAGGTTCACTTCAGTTTGCTGGCTTGAAGAGAGTTCGATTTTAGCTTTTTCAGCAGCTTCTTTGAGACGCTGCATGGCCAATGGATCACCGTGGATATCAATGGAGCTCTCACGCTTAAATTCAGCAGATAAATATTCGATCAGACGCATATCAAAGTCTTCACCACCGAGGAACGTGTCGCCGTTGGTTGCCAGAACTTCAAACTGCTTTTCGCCGTCTACATCGGCGATTTCAATAATCGAGATATCAAAAGTACCACCACCGAGATCGTAAACTGCAACAACGCGATCGCCAGCGGTTTTATCGATGCCATAGGCCAGTGCTGCAGCTGTTGGCTCATTGATAATACGCTTGACGTCGAGACCCGCAATACGACCAGCATCTTTAGTGGCCTGACGCTG
>JAFMBU010000104.1 GCA_017858295.1 Porticoccaceae bacterium
CACTGCAAAATAAAGGCTTTAGAGTGAATTGTGACTTGAGAAACGAGAAGATCGGCTTTAAAATCCGCGGTCATTCTATGCAGCGAGTCCCATTCATTCTCGTTGTTGGTGATAATGAAAAAGAATCGCGCACGGTGGCGGTCCGAACTCGAGATGGAAAAGACCTTGGCAGCTTGCCGCTGCAACAGGTTGAAGACATGTTTACCTCTGAGACGGAACGACGCGGGCGTACTTGTGTTGAAACGGAGTAAAGCTTATTAAAAAAGACAGCAAACGGGCACGTCTGAACGAAAATATTACGTCCCCCGAAGTTCGATTGGTTGCATCAGATGGTAGTCAGGTTGGCGTAGTTAGCCTTGAGACTGCTCTTGAAGCCGCGCAGAAAGAGACCCTGGATCTGGTTGAGATATCCCCAGATGCCGAGCCTCCGGTATGTAAAATCATGGACTACGGCAAACACGTCTTTGATATTAAGAAGAAAGTTGCCCTGCAGAAGAAAAAGCAGAAGCAGACACAGGTAAAAGAAATGAAGTTTCGTCCTGGTACAGATCAGGGCGATTACGACATCAAGTTGCGCAACCTAGTTCGCTTCTTGGAAAATGGTGATAAAGCTAAAATCTCGCTGCGTTTTCGCGGTCGTGAAATGGCTCACCAGCAGCTCGGTATGGACATGATGAAACGCATTGAAGCGGATCTCGCTGAGCTGGCACAAGTGGAACAGTTTCCAAAAATGGAAGGTCGTCAAATGATCATGGTTCTGTCACCACGTAGCAAGAAGAAGTAATTTAACGCGACCCGCGTTCAGCCACATTTTTTGGCAGGCTGTCCGGGCGTCTCTTCTTGATTAAACTAACTCTCAATTTGGAGAACAGCAATGCCAAAAGGTAAGACACACAGTGGAGCGGCAAAACGCTTCAAAAAAACGGCTTCTGGTTACAAGCACAAGCACCAGCACAAGAGCCACATCCTCACCAAAATGACAACGAAGCGTAAGCGTCAACTCCGTGGCACCAGCATTCTCAATGCTGCTGATAAACCACGCGTCGATCGCATGCTGCGTAACGTCTAATTAACTAGTTTTGGGAGGAAAAAGATATGCCTAGAGTAAAACGCGGTGTTGAAGCCGGTCGTCGTCACAAGAAGATTTTAAAGCAAGCCAAAGGATATTACGGAGCTCGTAGCCGTGTTTATCGCGTAGCAGTTCAGGCTGTTACCAAAGCAGGTCAATACGCCTATCGTGACCGTCGCGCTAAGAAGCGCACTTTCCGTAGACTTTGGATTGCTCGTATTAACGCCCAGTCTCGTGTTGAAGGATTGGCGTACAGCAGATTGATCAATGGTCTGAGCAAAGCAGGTGTTGCTCTCGACCGTCGCGTACTCGCCGACTTGGCAGTACACGACAAAGCAGCATTTGGTGCAGTAGTTAACATAGCCAAAGCTGCCCTAGCTTAAATAGCGACTCACCTGCTCCGGCAGGCGTTGTAACAAGCTAATCGAATAGGGAAGGGGCCAACGCTCTTTCCCTATTTTTTTATCAGTAATATAAGATAGCTGACTGAACTACTGTGGTGACCCCTAATGATTGAATTGGAACAGATTGCCAGTGAAGCTGAGGCCTCGATTGCCGCAGCCACCGAACTCGGTGCACTGGACGATTTGCGTGTCGAGTTTCTCGGCAAAAAAGGCCGACTAACTGGGCTGTTAAAAGGCCTGGGCGCACTCTCAAACGAAGAGCGACCGGCTGCCGGCGCCAAGATCAATGAGGTCAAGCAGGCGCTGCAGGCGCGTATCAATGAAAAGAAAGAAGCACTGGAAACCCTGGCACTCTATGCCAAGCTCTCCAGTGAGACTATAGATGTAACCCTGCCAGGTCGCGGCGAAGCTGTGGGTGGACTGCACCCGGTGACTCGCACTATGGAGCGTATCGAAGCGTTCTTTACCCGTATCGGCTATGACGTCGAGACCGGCCCCGAAATTGAAGATGACTACCATAACTTTGAAGCGCTCAATATCCCCAGCCATCACCCGGCTCGGGCCATGCATGACACCTTCTATGTCAATCCTTCCACAGTGCTGCGTACCCACACCTCACCGGTTCAGGTTCGCACCATGGAAAAGCAGGCGCCACCGATTCGCATTATCTGTCCCGGCCGCGTCTACCGCTGTGACTCCGATATAACTCATACGCCGATGTTCCATCAGGTTGAAGGTCTGGTGGTGGATAAAAATATCAGCTTTGCCGACCTTAAGGGTGTGATCGACCAGTTTTTAAAAGCGTTTTTCGAAGCAGACCTGCCGGTACGTTTCCGACCCTCTTACTTTCCCTTCACTGAACCATCAGCCGAGGTGGATATTCAGTGCACCAACTGTGCAGGGGAAGGCTGTCGTATCTGCAGCCACACTGGCTGGTTAGAGGTAATGGGTTGCGGCATGGTGCATCCCAATGTATTTGAAAGCTGTAATGTCGACACCGAGCAATACACAGGCTTTGCCTTTGGTATGGGTGTCGAGCGACTGGCTATGTTGCGCTACGGCGTCACCGATCTGCGATTGTTTTTTGAAAACGATCTGCGCTTCCTCAAACAATTTTAAGGCTGGGTAAACAATGAAATTTAGTGAATCCTGGTTGCGTCATGCGGTTAACCCAAGCATCTCAACCGAAGAGCTAGTGGCCCAAGTGACCATGGCTGGACTGGAAGTGGATGCAGTGGAAAGTGCTGCGCCAGAAATGTCTGGTGTAGTGGTAGGCGAAATAGTCTCTGTAGAACAGCACCCAGATGCGGACAAACTGCGCGTCTGTCAGGTGGCCGGTGGCGGTGAAATCGCCCAGGTCGTCTGCGGTGCACCAAACGCTCGCGCTGGTATTAAAGTGCCATTCGCCACAGTGGGTGCCAAACTCCCTGGCGACTTCAAGATTAAAAAAGCCAAACTCAGAGGCGTCGAATCCTTCGGCATGCTCTGTGCTCAGACCGAACTGCAGCTCGGTGACGACGATGATGGCCTCTGGGAACTACCCACTGATGCCACAGTGGGTAGCGATTTGATCGACTACCTAGAGCTGAATGACAATATTATTGAAGTAGACCTAACACCGAACCGCGGTGACTGTTTAAGTATCCGTGGTCTCGCCCGTGAAGTGGGCGTGCTCAACAAGGCTGCAGTCACAGAGCAAGCCTGTGCCCCTGTAGCTGCGACTATAGAAGATCGCATAAGTATCACACTTGAGGCTCCCGAGGCCTGTGCGCGCTATGTAGGCCGTGTAATACGCAATCTCGATCTAGCTCAGCCAACACCCCAGTGGATGCAAGAGAAATTGCGCCGTAGTGGTGTGCGCAGTTTGGGTCCAGCAGTCGACGTCACTAACTATGTGTTGCTCGAGTTAGGCCAGCCAATGCACGCCTTTGATCTGTCCAAGATTGACGGTGGCATTGTTGTGCGCATGGGTCGCGATGAAAAGCTGAAACTCCTGGATGATTCTGAAGCACTAGTAGATACCCAGACATTGGTGATTGCCGATAACAGTAAAGCACTGGCCATGGCCGGTATTATGGGCGGCGATGAATCCGCCGTTGGCGATGAGACCACCGATATCCTGTTTGAAAGCGCCTGGTTTAATCCCCTAGCGATTGCCGGTAAAGCGCGCAACTATGGCAAGCACACCGATTCATCACACCGCTTTGAACGTGGTGTTGATTCAGAGCTACAGGTCGATGCCATCGAACGTGCCACCGCACTGATGTTAGATATCTGCGGTGGTCAGGCTGGACCCGTTGTTATCGAAGAGTCAGCCCAGCACCTACCTGCGCCAGCCACTATAAAGCTGCGCGACGCACATCTGGCCCAGCAGTTGGGCGTAGTAATTGGCGCTGAAGAGATAGACGATATTTTGGCCCGCTTGGGTCTAACCTTTGTCGCTCGCGACGATCAGGGTTCAACTTGGGTTGCCCCAAGCTGGCGCTTTGATATTGCCATTGAGCAGGATCTAGTTGAAGAGGTCGCCCGCATCTATGGCTACAACAATCTTCCTACCTCGACTCCGACCATGGCTCTGGAGTTGCAAGCCAAGCCCGAGCGTCAACAAGACCTAAGTATTTTTAGGCAGCAACTGGTTGCCAGTGGTTATCAAGAAGCGGTGACCTACAGCTTTGTCGATCCAGATCTGCAAAAGTTGGTTGATCCCGAGACTGTGGGTATAGCACTGCAGAACCCTATTTCAGCTGATATGTCAGTGATGCGCACCAGCCTTTGGCCTGGCCTGCTTTCCACCGCGATCTATAATCTCAATCGCCAGCAAAATCGCGTGCGTATTTTTGAAACCGGTCAGTGTTTTGTGCCCGGCGAGAATGGCGCGCTAACCCAGAATATGGCCCTGGCCGGATTGATCTGTGGTTCACGCACACCAACCGGCTGGACAGCAAGCAAAGACAAAGTCGACTTCTTTGATCTCAAAGGCGATCTCGAAGACGTCTTGGCACTCACCGGTTTAGCGGAGCAGTTTAGCTTTGCCGCCGCAGAGCATCCCGCATTGCACCCAGGCCAGTCGGCAATGGTATCGCGCAATGGCGAGCAAGTTGGTTGGATAGGGCAGTTACATCCCAAGCTTCAGGCGCAGTTAGACTTCAGTACACCGGTCTATCTGTTCCAAGTTGATGTTGCGAAAGTCAGCGAAAGTCGCCTGCCTAAATTCAGCGAAGTGAGTAAATTTCCAGCTGTCCGCCGTGACCTGGCATTCCTTGTGGACAGTGAAATTGCTGCCGCCGACCTGATGTCGGAAGCGCGCAATGCTGCTGGAGAGCATCTTATAGATTTAATGTTGTTTGATGTATATCAGAGCAAAGATATTGATAACAAAGGAAAAAGTCTAGCGTTAGGCTTGACGTTTCAGCACGCTTCGCGCACTCTTACCGACGAAGAAATCAATACGTCCATCGATCGAGTCGTCAAGAAGCTCGACGTTAAGTTTAAAGCAGAGCTCAGAGGCTGATAAAAATCTCGAGTTCAAAGCAGGGAATTACTCTTGTATGGCAATGTCATGCATAAAAGTTAGGTGTAAAAATGGGTGCGTTAACCAAAGCTGATTTAGCTGAAATGTTGTTCGAAGAACTGGGTCTCAATAAGCGCGAGGCCAAAGAAATCGTCGAAATGTTTTACAGCGAAATCTCACTAGCATTGGAAAATAATGATTCGGTAAAGCTGTCTGGATTCGGTAACTTTGAGCTACGTGACAAAAAAAGCCGACCGGGACGCAACCCGAAAACCGGTGAAGAAATCCCCATCTCCGCACGGCGAGTAGTGACCTTCAAGCCAGGCCAGAAATTAAAGGCGCGAGTAGAGAGCTATGCTGGAACCAAGTAACAATAACGAATTACCTGTTATTCCAGGCAAGCGTTACTTCACCATTGGCGAAGTCGCCGAGCTCTGTGAGGTAAAGCCTCATGTCCTGCGTTACTGGGAGCAAGAATTCCCCAGCCTAAACCCCGTCAAACGCCGCGGCAACCGCCGTTACTATCAGCGCCAAGATGTAGTGCTTATTCGTCAAATTCGCTCCTTACTCTACCAGCAGGGCTTCACCATAGGTGGCGCACGCCAGCGCTTAGAGGGCGAGTCCAGCAAAGAAGAACAGACCCCTTACAAGCAGCTCATAGAGCAAACCATCTCCGAACTTGAAGGCATAATCACCTTACTCGACAAAGAGTAATCGTCGCAGACTATTCTGGTTGCAAAACCACCCCGTGCCTGTATGATTGCCCACTTGAAATCGGGGCGTAGCGCAGCCTGGTAGCGCACTACACTGGGGGTGTAGTGGTCGCAGGTTCAAATCCTGCCGTCCCGACCAATTAAACGAAAAAGGCCATCTATAAATAGATGGCCTTTTTCGTTTAACCGCCGGAACGGCGGATTTCGAGGCTCAAAGCGCCAGGTTCACAAATTACGCCTACGGCGGAATTTGAACGAGGAGCGCAGCGACGCAGCCCCAACGGGGTGATTAACAAACTTCAGTTTGTTAATCATTAAATCCTGCCGTCCCCCATCAGCTTTGCACCCAGCTATCAAGTGCAACTCAACTAT
>JAFMBU010000004.1 GCA_017858295.1 Porticoccaceae bacterium
TGCGTCGCGAACGTCGCGGTGATTATCTGGGCGGCACTGTGCAGGTTATTCCGCACCTGACCAACGAAATTAAACGCCGTGTCTATGCCGGTGCTGGTGATGCAGATATAGCGGTGGTCGAGATTGGTGGTACTGTTGGTGATATCGAGTCGCAGCCATTTCTTGAGGCGGTGCGTCAGCTTAAAGTGGAGCTCGGTTACAAGCGCGCACTATTGCTGCACTTGACGCTGGTTCCCTACATTGCATCCGCTGGTGAAACCAAGACCAAGCCCACTCAGCACTCGGTTAAAGAGATGCGTTCTATCGGCCTGCAGCCTGATGTGTTGCTGTGTCGTTCTGAAGTGCCCATTGAAGAGAGTCAGCGGCAGAAAATTTCGCTGTTCACCAACGTTGAAGAGCGTGCGGTGATTCCAGTGATCGACGCAGTGAGTATCTACCAAATTCCACGCATGCTTCACGAGCGCGGACTGGATCAATTTGTTGTCGATCGCTTTGAGCTAGATGTGCCCGATGCGGATCTCAGTGAGTGGGATTTCGTCGTCCAGAGTCAGCTGCACTCCGATGGTCAGGTAACTATCGCCATGGTCGGCAAGTACATGGAATTATTGGATGCCTACAAGTCCCTGACTGAAGCGTTGATTCATGCCGGCATTCACAACAAGACCAAAGTTAAGATTCGCTATATTGACTCCGAACTGTTGGAGCAGGATCACTCCTTACTGGATGGCGTCGACGCTATTCTGGTTCCCGGCGGTTTTGGTACTCGAGGCACCGAGGGTAAAGTCTTCGCGGTTAAAACAGCCCGAGAAAACAATATTCCCTATCTGGGTATTTGCCTGGGTATGCAGATTGCGATTATTGAATATGCACGCAATGTCTGCGGCCTTGAAGGGGCTAACAGTACTGAATTTGAAGCCTCAACAGCTCACCCAGTAGTGGGTTTGATTGCTGAGTGGATCGATGCCTCAGGCAACAAAGAGTCTCGCACCGAAGACTCTGATCTCGGCGGCACCATGCGTCTCGGCTCTCAGGTATGCCATCTGGTTCCCGGTTCTATGGCTCATGGTATTTATGGTGCTGATCAGGTGGAAGAGCGTCACCGTCATCGCTTTGAAGTGAATAATAATTACTTGCCAGCACTAAAAGACGCTGGTCTGGTGATTGGTGGTCTGTCCCATGACAAGACCTTGGTAGAAACTATCGAACTGCCCAACCATCCCTGGTTCTTTGCTAGTCAGTTCCACCCAGAATTTAATTCCACGCCCCGTGATGGCCATCCGCTTTTTGAAGGCTTTGTTAACGCAGCGCTGGATTTCCAAAAGCAATCATCTAGCCAGGAAGCCAAGTAATGAGCGCAGTGACGATTCAGGTAGCCGATATAGGCGTTAGCAATGACGCACCCATGGTGTTGTTTGGCGGCATGAATGTGCTTGAGTCGCGAGATATGGCCATGCAGATTGCAGAAGCCTATGTTCGTGCCACAGAAAAGCTCGGGATTCCCTACGTTTTCAAGGCGTCTTTTGACAAGGCTAATCGCTCGTCGATTAATTCCTATCGCGGTCCCGGCCTCGATGAAGGGCTAAAAATATTTCAGGAAATTAAACAGACGTTTAATATTCCGCTGATCACTGACGTTCACGAAATCGATCAGGCTCAGCCTGTGGCTGAAGTCTGTGATGTGATTCAACTGCCAGCATTTCTCGCTCGCCAGACCGATTTGGTCAAGGCCATGGCTGCAACCGGTGCGGTGATCAATGTAAAGAAGCCGCAGTTTTTGAGTCCCGGTCAGATGGGCAATATAGTCGATAAATTTCGTGAGTGCGGCAATGATCAGATTATGCTCTGCGAGCGTGGCACCTGCATGGGCTACGACAACCTAGTTGTGGATATGCTTGGTTTTCGCACCATGAAAGATGTCAGTGGTGGCTTGCCATTAATTTTTGATGTGACCCATGCACTGCAGTGTCGGGATCCTTTGGGCGCAGCATCCGGCGGTCGTCGCCATCAGGTGGCTGAACTGGGTCGCGCTGGTATAGCTGTGGGTATAGCGGGTCTGTTTCTTGAGGCCCATCCGCATCCGGATCAAGCGCGCTGTGATGGTCCCAGTGCACTGCCCTTGGATAAGCTAGAGCCGTTTCTTGCGCAGATGAAAGCCTTTGATGATCTGATTAAATCTCAGGACGATCTGGGTATTATTTAAAGTCGCCCAAGACGCTTAACGGTTGTTTCAGGGCGCGGCTAGACCAATTGTTACATTTCATCATGTGCACCTCCCCTTGCGCATATCACCCTAGATACTGGAGAAAATAGTAAATGAGCAACATTGTAGATATTCAGGCGTTTGAGATACTCGATTCCCGTGGCAACCCCACTGTGCAGGCGGATGTGATTTTAGAGAATGGCGTTGTCGGCACTGCCAATGCTCCATCTGGCGCATCAACTGGTTCCCGCGAAGCGCTTGAGTTGCGCGATGGCGACAGCAGTCGCTATCTGGGTAAGGGCGTATTGACCGCCGTAAACAATATTAACACCACTATTAAAACTCTTTTGGTTGGCCAAGATGTGGCGGATCAGCGTCAGCTAGATAAGCTTATGATCGATGCCGATGGCACTGATAACAAAGCCACTCTGGGCGCCAATGCAATTTTGGCTGTTTCTCTGGCAGCAGCTAAGGCCGCCGCCATTGATCTGGGTATTCCGCTGTATGCCCACATTGCCAATGTTAACGGTACGCCTGGCCAGTACAGCATGCCTGTACCGATGATGAATATTATTAATGGCGGCGAGCATGCGGATAACAATGTTGATATTCAAGAGTTTATGGTGCAGCCGGTTGGCGCTAAAAGCTTCTCTGAAGCCCTGCAGGTGGGTACTGAGATCTTCCATCAGCTTAAGAAGGTTCTCAGCAACAAAGGGTTAAACACCGCAGTGGGTGATGAGGGTGGTTTTGCACCGAATCTGGCCTCTAATGCTGAAGCTTTGGCGGTAATCAAGATTGCCACTGAAGCTGCTGGTTATGAGCTGGGCAAAGACGTTACTCTGGCGCTGGATTGTGCGGCCTCTGAGTTCTACAAAGATGGCCACTACAATCTCTCTGGTGAAGGCGTGGTCTTCAGTTCTGAAGGCTTTAGTGACTATCTTGCAGAGCTCTGTGATGTCTACCCAATAATCTCGATTGAAGATGGTCTCGATGAGTCCGATTGGGATGGTTGGAAGTACCAGACCGAAAAGCTTGGCGAGCGTATCCAGCTAGTGGGCGATGATTTGTTTGTGACTAACACCAGCATTTTACGCCGTGGTATCGAGCTCGGTGTAGCCAACTCTATCCTGATTAAATTCAATCAGATCGGCACATTGTCTGAGACTCTAGATGCCATCGCTATGGCGAAAGAGGCGGGTTACACCGCAGTGATTTCTCACCGCTCTGGCGAGACTGAAGACACTACTATTGCTGATTTAGCCGTAGCCACTGCTGCCGGTCAGATTAAAACCGGTTCACTCTGTCGTTCGGATCGTGTTGCCAAGTACAACCGTCTATTGCGTATCGAAGCTGAACTGGGTGAACAGGCCCAGTATCGCGGTCTGGCAGAATTTAAAGCCGCTCAGTAATTCGCGGCGTTGGCATTATCGCCTGTTGGCTATTGCGCTCTTGACTAATTTCCAGGGAAAGAGCGTAGCAGTTGATGGGCAAATATCCGAAAAGCGAATAGAATGCCCGCATGCGTTGGTTAATCATTGTCTTAGTTGTTCTTCTGGCCGGTCTACAGTGGCGACTGTGGGTCGGTGAGGGCAGTCTCGCCCACCGTGCCGAGCTCAATCGGCAACTGCAGCAACAGGAAGATGAAAATCAAACACTGCGTCAGCGCAATCAGCAGATTGCCACTGATGTGGAGAGTCTAAAAAACAACCTCGATGCCATTGAAGAAAAAGCCCGCGCCGATCTAGGTATGATCAAGCAGGGCGAGACCTTCTATCTAGTAATCGATAAAAACCAGCAGTCAAAACCTGTTCAGGACAGTCAATAATGACTGTCGCCAACTATTGGGCCATTGTTCCCGCCGCTGGAACTGGTCAGCGCTTTGGCGCCGAGGTGGCAAAACAGTTTCAGCGTCTCGGCGATCACTTAGTCGCTCAGCACAGTCTTAGTCGGCTTTTAAAGACCCCCTGTATTACAAAAATTATTGTTCCCTGTGACACGACGTCGCCCTACTGGCCGCAGATTCCAGCAGCCAGTGATTCTCGGGTCGAGCTTGTTGCTGGTGGCGCCGAGCGGGTTCACTCTGTATTGCAGGGGTTGCTGGCGCTTCGGGATCGGGCTGAGAGCAATGACTGGGTGTTGGTACACGATATGGCGCGGCCCTGTATTACCAGCGGCGATATCAATAAGTTGATCGGTGAATTAGCCGACCATGCTGTGGGTGGCATACTCGCCACCGCGGTGACCGATACCTTGAAGACAATTGGCACCGACCACCATATCAAGACAACTCCTGATCGCAGTCTCTATCGCGCAGCACAGACGCCGCAGATGTTTCGCTATGGGCTGTTGGTTAAAGCCCTTGAGGCAATGCTTCAAGAGGGTCAAATGCCTACTGATGAAGCTTCCGCTATTGAGTATTTGGGTGAGCAGGTAAAAATTGTTGAGGGCCGGCGGGATAATATAAAAATTACTCACAGCGAAGATCTGATAATTGCTGCGGCGATTATAAATCAGCAGGAGACTGAACAATGCGTATAGGACATGGTTACGATGTACACAAATTTGGTCCCGGAGATAAATTGATACTGGGTGGGGTGAGCATCCCCTATGAGCATAGCTTTGTCGCCCACTCAGATGGCGATGTGTTGATTCATGCCCTGATCGATGCGCTGCTCGGCGCCGCGGCGCTGGGTGATATAGGGCAACATTTCCCCGATACAGATGCCAAGTGGAAGGGCGCCGATAGCCGCCAGCTATTGCGGGCGGTGGTCGCCATGATCGCCAGTAAAGGCTACAAGTTGGGCAATGCCGACATTACCATTGTCGCTCAGCAGCCGAAAATGCTGCCGCATCTGGATAAGATGCGCCTCAATCTGTCGACGGATATCAACTGCAATATTGATCAGATTAATATCAAAGCGACCACCACCGAAGAGCTTGGCTTTGCCGGACGCAAGGAAGGTATCGCCTGCCATGCGGTGGCTTTATTGGTCTCTTGTTAGACATTTTCTAACAGCTGTTTTAGAGCTGACATTATCCGCTCTAACAAAACATAATTTTTCTCGGACTAAATATTATCGATTCTCAACACTTCGACTTTCAGCGCTTGCCGCGCCTGTTTCCAGCGACCTTTGGCCGTGCCCAGTACCGCAGCCAACCAGAGGACTTTCAGGTCGACGAGATACTTGGCTTTGAACCCAGCGGTGAGGGTGAACACCTGTTTGTGCATGTCCGCAAGCGCGATCAAAACACTCAGTGGGTGGCGGGCCTATTGGCTGAGTTGGCCGGTATTAAGCGCAATGATGTGAGCTACTGCGGCATGAAGGATCGCTTTGCTGTGACCACTCAGTGGTTCAGTCTCTATTTGCCCGGCAAGGAAATCCTTCCTGAACAATTAGTTCATCGCGATTTTGAAATCCTTAGTATGGCGCGGAACAATAAAAAATTGCGCCGCGGTATGCATCAGGCCAATACCTTCAAGCTGGTGCTGAGAGAGTTCGCCTCTCTGGATGAGCAGTTTTCTGAGATTGATGCGCGACTCAATAGTATCGCCAGCAATGGCGTGCCGAACTATTTTGGAGAGCAGCGCTTTGGCCATGACTGTGGTAATTTGCATCAGGCTCAGGATCTAATCGAACGGGACCAACTCAAAGGCAATCGCCGCGGCACCGGCATCTATCTGTCAGCTGCTCGCTCTTGGTTGTTTAATCTGGTGCTCGCTGAGCGCCTGCAGCAGAATAACTGGTCCCAGTGCTTTGAGCACGAGCCTGAACCCTGCGGTCCACTCTGGGGTCGTGGTCGCTCAGCTGCCGGTGGTGATCTCGAAACATTAGAGCAGGCAGTTTTGGCACCATGGCAGCCCTGGTGCTATGCACTGGAACATGCTGGACTCAAACAGGAGCGTCGGGCACTGGTATTGACGCCGCAAAATATGCATTGGCAAAGACTGGCTGTGGATCAGTTGGAACTCAGCTTTGATCTCTCTGGAGGCTGTTTTGCGACGGTGGTACTGCGTGAGATCGCTGAATTATTCCGCCCTCCAATAGAGTCCCTGTGATATATTTGCAGACTTCATTTGTGGCTATTTTTTTGGCTAATGTTAAAGCAAGCTTACAAGCCCTGGGCGGCTGTTAGGAACAGAGGATTTTGTGTGAACTCGATTGATTTGGCTGGTGTCGGCATGACCTCTCAGCGCACTCGCGAGCGGCTGATTCAGCGTTTAAAAGATCAGGGCATCACCAATCAACGAATCCTCGATGTCTTCCGGGTAACGCCACGGCATATCTTCCTCGATGAGGCACTGGCCCATCGCGCCTACGAAGATACGGCTCTGCCCATCGGCTTTTCCCAGACCCTTTCTCAACCCTATATAGTCGCACGTATGACCGAGATTTTGCTCTCTGGCGGGCCACTGAAAAAGGTTCTTGAAATCGGCACCGGTTCTGGCTTTCAGGCGACTATTCTGGCGCAGTTAGTGGATAGGGTTTATTCGGTCGAGCGCATAGAGCCGCTGCTAGTAAAGGCTAAAGAGCGCTTTCGCAAGCTGGGCTTACGCAATATCACCGCCGAACTCTCCGATGGCAGTTTTGGCTGGAAGCGCCACGCCCCCTACAACGGTATTATTACCACCGCAGCGCCCCAGGCGATTCCTGACGATCTGCTACATCAGTTGGCACCAGATGGAATTTTAGTGATTCCGGTGGGTGCTGGTGATGTGCAGGATCTGCGCGTTTTGCGCCGTATCGGCAGCTCATCCGAGTTTGAAGAAGAGATTGTTGAGCAGGTTAAATTTGTCCCATTGCTTGGTGGCCTAGCCCAGTAAAGACATCAACAGAATCGACTTTGGGGTAACCATGCGCAGTTTCAAACAACACCTGTTACTTTTCTCTAAAGGTTTGGCGATGGGCGCTGCCGACGTGGTTCCCGGTGTCTCAGGGGGCACAATAGCCTTTGTCAGTGGCATCTACATGGAGCTGATTAATAGCATCAAGTCGTTGAATCTTCAGGCACTCAAAATTCTAAAGTCTCAGGGAATGGCAGCTGCCTGGCAATATATTAATGGCAATTTTTTGCTTGTCTTGGTCAGTGGCATTTTAACCAGCCTATTCTCTCTGGCGGTGGGTATGCAATATCTGCTGGCACAGCACCCGCTGCCGGTCTGGTCGTTTTTTGTCGGTTTAATCGCCGGCTCAGTGATCTATCTACTGCGCCAATACCGCATTGTCCGCTGGCAGGAGATGCTGCTATTTGCAATTGGTGTAGCCATCGCTTGGACTGTATCTGTGGCTCCAGCAATACAACTTGATGGCAACCTTACAACGATGTTTTTTGCCGGCAGTATTGCTCTCTGTGCAATGATTTTACCTGGTATTTCAGGCTCCTTTATCCTGGTTCTTCTTGGGCTATATCCGGTTTTTATCAACGCCATTGCCGGGCTGCAGTTGGATATTCTCAGCGTTTTTGCCCTTGGCGGTATTCTAGGTCTGGCGCTCTTTAGTCGCTTTCTCTCCTGGCTATTGGCACGTTATGAAATTTCGGTTATCGCTACCATGTGTGGGTTTTTGGTGGGTAGCTTAAATATTATCTGGCCGTGGAAGTTGGTGCTGGAGTCTGTTGTTAGTCACTCGGGTAAGACCATAGTGCTAGCAGCGGAAAATCTCTGGCCTAGTCAATATACAGCGTTGGTTGGCGCCGATGCGCAAACCCTGCTCAGTGTCAGTGCCATGCTATTGGGCTTGATTTTAGTACTGGGTTTAGAATATGTTGGGTCAAGGTTTCAGAATGAAGCCCCATAAACACCGCTAACTCTCTACAGGTAGTCTAATTTGACAGCCAAGTCGGTCTCACTATCATCTATTGTAGCGCTGACAGCCATCATCTTAGTGACTGGCTGTAGCAGCCATAACTCGGCGCCAGTCAGTAGTCGTTCAGCGCCGCCGAGCAACCGTATACTGGTGCATCAGGTTGAGTCTGGGGAGACACTGTACTCCATCGCTTGGCGCTACGACCTAGACTTCCGCAAGCTGGCTAGGGCCAATGGGATACGCGAACCCTTTGTTATTAGTCGCGGCCAATTGGTGTCATTGGATACCAGTAAAATCAGTAGCGCGGCGGCCAAGACGGTCAATAAATCAGAGAAAAAGACTAAAATAGCAGCCTCAAAAGCCAATACCAATGTAGTTACAAGTGCGCCAAAAAGTACAAAAACCCTTAAAAATAAGCCTAAATCAGCCTCCAGTCAGGTGGTGTATGGGACTAATTGGCAGTGGAAATGGCCGGTTAAGGGAAAAATAGTTGAGTCCTATAGCCTTCCTAAGCTGCATAAGGGAATAAAAATTAAGTCCGTAAGCCGAGCAGCGGTGCGCTCTTCAGCGCCGGGCTTAGTAGTTTATGCCGGAGAGGGTTTACGCGGGTATGGTAAGCTGGTTATCATTAAGCACAGTGACATATTGTTAAGTGCCTATGCACACAATGATCAGATTATGGTCAGAGAGGGGCAGACTGTAAGACAAACAGAAATTATCTCTCGTCTGGGTTCTAATGGTACGATGTATTTCGAAATACGCAAAGATGGTAATCCAGTGGACCCTGAGGTCTATTTGAAATAGAATAGAAACAGCAGTGGTTTTAAAAGGTTGATAAATCGGACAGTTACATCGTCAACCTTGTTGAGTTAGCTCAACACCAGTAGCAAGTAGTAAAGTTAGTAGAAAGCAGAAAAAGTAGTATGTAAAAAAGGAAGCGGTACAGTTCTGGAGAGGTCACTAGATGGTGACTTGGAACATGGAGTAACACTAAAGGGATGATAACGTTATGGAATCAGCGTTAAAAGTAGATCTACACAAAGCACAAAACGACGATCAAGGAAGCTCATCGGAAGTCAGTCATCAGGTTATTGATGCCACCAGTCTCTACCTCAAAGAGATTGGCTACGCTCCGTTACTTACGGCAGCAGAAGAAGTCTTCTATGCTCGAAAACTCCTCAAAGGCGATGAATCAGCACGCAAGCGCATGATTGAAAGTAATTTGCGATTAGTCGTTAAAATCGCACGTCGCTATGTCAATCGTGGCCTCGAACTGCTCGATCTTATCGAAGAGGGCAATATCGGCCTGATGCGTGCGGTAGAAAAGTTCGATCCTGAACTGGGCTACCGTTTCTCCACGTATGCAACCTGGTGGATTAGGCAAACTATTGAGCGCGGACTGATGAATCAGACCCGTACCATTAGACTGCCAGTGCATATAGTCAAAGAACTCAATGTCTATGTGCGCGCCTCGCGCAAGCTAGCTCAGCAACTCGACCACACGCCGACGCCGGAAGAAATTGCCGAAGAGGTGGATAAACCAGTGGAAGATGTATTGAAGATATTCAATCTCAGTGAGCGTATCTCGTCCATCGACATCCCGGTTGCCGAGAATGAAAAGAGTCTTATCGAAACGATTTCTGCGGAGGGGGCCAGTAGCCCTGAGCGACAGATCGAAGGTGAGAATCTATCTGAAGTCCTCAATAAGTGGCTCACTCAACTGCCTGAAAAACAGCGCGAAGTTTTAGTTAGACGCTTTGGTCTGTTGCACCATCAAGAAGAGACCTTGGAACAGGTTGGGCGCGAGATCGGTCTCACTAGAGAGCGTGTGCGTCAGATCCAAGTAGATGCCCTGAGAAGGCTGCGCGACGTTCTGCGCAAGCATGGGCTAAATGGTGATGTGCTGTTTGAGGAGCTGGATGGCGCTTAGATCAAGAGTTTGCATCAATTCAGGAGCACAAAAAAACCGGCATCTAAGTGCCGGTTTTTTTGTGCTTCAAGCTAAGACTGAGATTACTCAGCCAGATAACGCTCGCGAGATGCCATGATTTCAACACGGGCCGCTTCTGCATTGTCCCAGCCGTCTACCTTAACCCACTTGCCTGGCTCCAAGGCTTTGTAGTTTTCAAAGTAGTGGACGATCTGCTTTAGTAGCAGCTCAGGCAAATCACCAATTTCCTGGACATGGTCATAGATCTTGGTCAGCTTGGTGTGTGGCACGGCGAGAAGCTTAGCGTCGACGCCGGATTCGTCAGTCATATTGAGAACGCCCACAACACGGCTGCGGATCACAGCACCAGGTACTACTGGGTACGGTGATACAACCAATACATCCAGTGGATCACCATCTTCAGACAGAGTCTGAGGCACATAGCCGTAGTTAGCTGGGTAGAACATTGGCGTAGCTACAAAGCGGTCGACAAAAATCGCATCGCTGTCTTTATCGACTTCATATTTGATCGGGTCGTGATTCGCTGGAATCTCAATAATTACATTAATATCGTTGGGTAGATCATTGCCTGGTGGGACGTCGTTGTAGCTCATGATTTTAAATCCGTGAAAGTAATACTGCCGAGAGAAGGGTTAAAATTAACAGTCGCGGATTATAGCGACTTGCTGAAAAATTGGCCAGTCGCTTGACAGATGGGAGGCACAGAGACGCTGTGCCGCCGCTTATTTCACTTCAGTTTAAAGGTTATGGGTACGGTGATCTCGAACTCATCTGTATTCAGTGCAGCTGGCAGCGCGGGAAATGGTGCTGCTCGTTCAGTAGCTTTAATGGCTGCTTTGTTGAGTATCGAGTGCCGGCTCTTCTGAGCTACGGTGACTTTCTCTAGGGCGCCAGATTGACTGACGACTATCGCCATGCGCACAGTGCCCTCAAAGCCTCGGTCGATAGCGCGGCTGGGATAGCTTATCTTCTTATAGATCGCCTGCACCACTAAAGGGGTGTAATCGCGCATGGCCAGTGCCTCGGCAATACTAAAGTCGGCTTCGTCTTCAGAGCCAGTTGCAGCCTCTGAATCTTCTCCAGCTGCTGCATCTGAGGTCTCGATGTGGTCGTCACCTTTAGAAACTGAAGTATTAGCATCTGAAGTGAGCTGGTCTTTAGTTGCACCTTGCTTGGTGTCTGCGACTGCGGAGGTTGCTGCAATAGCAGTGACTGGTGTTATTGGTTTGGTCGCTACAGGCGCCGGAGTATCTTGCAGCTTAGCTGGCGTCGCGGCTTTGGCTTTTGAGGTCTTTTTGATAGCGGGTTTTGGCTTTACTTTTGCTACTGCTGCCACAGCCTTAGGTTCTGGCGGCAGTATCCAGGACGCAGCAAGGCTTACTCGCTTAGGGTCTGTGGTAACTGTCTCGAGTAGTTCGACTGCCGTTGGATTGCGCTGCTTGCCGAGAATCTCATCTTTAAAGCTGGTGGTGGGGGGGATTGAGCCAATCCAAGTGTTGAGTAACAGGCCAAACACGTCCGCTGGCAAGTCTGCTACCAATTCGGTGCCATTAAAGCGCATTGATGTGCCCTTGTCAGGGCTCGACAGATACTCAATAAGATCACCTTTCTGCGGCGCTGATTTGGCGGCTTGCATCAAAGTCATAAGATCTTGGGCTGATTCGGAAAAATTTTCTCGGCTATTGTTGATTGAAATGCTCTGCATCCACAGATTGAACCAACGGCGTTTGGAGTAATTGTTTAAAACCCGCACTTCCATACGTTTTTCCCCCTGCATCGAATGAGCGATGCTTGGGTTTTGCTGTTGCGTCTCTAAATAGAGTGCTGCGGCAAATTGATCTTTGCCCAAATCGGAGTAAACACTGCTGCCATTCATCACTAGGTCGGATTGTGCCGTTGCGACTGAGGCTAGATTTAGGAGCATAGCTATTTGCATGCCTCTAAGCAGACACTTTAACAATTTGGTTGGCTGTAAAATCAGTTTCATAAACCGGTCGTTAGGTTTGTTACCTGTGGCCTTAACTTTTCCTGCGTCATGCATAGTGGTGCCTTGAATGTCCATTTTAAAAGTCCCTTTTGTGTGTCCCAGCGAATTAATCGTCGACCTGCTGGACCACCATTTTCCCTAAGCAAAAGTAGAGTTCAACCAAGTAATGATAAAATGCGAACTGTGACACCTTAAAGGCTGGCAACCTGTTGCGGATATCACGTTATGAGTTGGTAAATGTAGGCTAATTCCTCACTTTATTTGGCGCAATTCAAGCCTAAAACCCAACCGAGCGCACTGCTTTTAGGCCCATAGAAATTTGTGATTCAGCAATCCAAATTACATTTTCTCAGCATCAGAGCGAAAACCAACGTAAACTGCGAGAAGAAAACTGCCGTATACCGACCGTTAACAATAACTAGCAAAATTGGATGGCTACCCTTGAACAGTAATGTGCGTGTATCACTTATTATTGCCCTGGCTATAGGTCTGTGGCTTGTCTCTGGCTTCTTTGACTCTCCGGCAACAGAGAACAATTCCAGTAAAGTTGAATCAAAACTCACTAATGTGCAGGCTGACTGGTTTGAAATTCAATCCTACGAGCCGCAATTAGTTCTGCGTGCACGAACTGAAGCTAATCGCTCTGTGGATGTAAAAGCGCAGATGGCGGGGCGGATTGTTGCTGTGCCTGTGGCTGAGGGTGCTCTGGTTCAGGCTGGCGCAATACTCTGTGACATCGATCAGGAAGACCGCAAGTTGCGTCTGCAACATGCAAGAGCTGGCCTCAAGCAGGCCACAATAGAATATCAGGGTGCGCGCAAACTCGAGCAGGGCGGCTACCAGTCAGAGTTGGCCATCGCCAAAGCGAAAACCCGACTTGAATCCGCTCGCGTGGCCCTAGAGCGCAGTACTCTTGACCTGGATAACTTGTCGATTAAAGCGCCTTTCGCCGGTGTTGTTGAGCGGCGCCCTGTTGAAGTGGGAGACTTTGTTCAGCCGGGACAGCTCTGTGCTCAGGTCGTTGAGCTCAACCCCTTAAAAGTCTCTGCAGAGATCACTGAACAAGAGATTGGTAAAATTTCCCTGACTCGCGGTGCGCAATTGACTCTGGTTAATGGCGAGACCTTGAGCGGTAGCATCAGCTACTTGTCTCGTCAGGCTAATCCAGTTACCCGCAGCTTCCGCATTGAGGCAACGATTGCCAATCCGCAGTTACGCTTTTTAGCGGGCATGTCTGGAAGTCTGCAAATTGCAGCAGAGCCTATGGCGGCGCACCTTATTCCCTCAAGCTTGGTGTTGCTTGATGATGCCGGCCGCTTAGTCGTTCGCGCAGTGGACGATCAGGGCATTATCAAGACCCTGTCGGTGGCCAATGTGGGTGAAAATAGTGACGGTGTTTGGGTGACTGGATTGCCTGATAGGGTGGCCTTGGTAACCATCGGGCAAAACTATGTCAGTGAAGCGGAACAAGTTGCTGTCTCCTATAGAACGAGCCCTTCTCTTAATAGCTCTTCTCCTAACAGCTCTGCTCCTAATAGCTCTGGCAGTCAGTAACTGGAATAACAAAACCAATGAAATTTCTTAATCTGATTGTCGATCACGCCAGAGCTACGCTCTCGATTATGCTTCTGGTTCTATTTGCCGGCACCATGGCACGCATTGCCCTGCCTGTAGAGGTTAATCCCAACGTCACGCTGCCATTGGTTATGATTATGGTTAGGCACGATGGCATCTCTCCGGAAGACGGCACGCGGCTGCTGATTCGACCTATAGAAAAGGAACTCAAAACGCTCGATGGCCTTGAAGAAATCAATGCCGTTGCCCGAGAGGGCGCCATTTATATTATGGCGGAGTTCGATATCAGTGAAGATATAGATAAAGTGGTCTCCGAAGTGCGGGAATCAGTGGATCGCGCCAAGGCGGAATTCCCCCAAGAAACCAAAGAACCTATAGTTAATGAGCTGAGCCCCAGTCCTGAACCCACCGTGGTGATCACCTTTTCAGGAGAGCAGGTCTCTGAGCGCGAGCTCTACAAAACCGCCAAGTTCTTTCAGCGCAAGCTGGAGATGCTTCCCGATGTTTTAAAAGCTGATATTTCCGGTCATCGTGATGAAGTCGTTGAGGCGGTCTTGGATCCCTATCGCCTCGAGCAGTACAACATCACCGCCGATGAAATGCTGCGCTCTGTGCGCGCTAATAACCTGCTGATTCCCGCCGGTGAAATAGATGCAGCCCAGGGTCGCTTTGGTATCAAGGTGCCAGCTCTGATAGAAACCACAGAGGATATTCGCAGACTTCCTGTACGTTTTACTGCTGATGGTGTGATTACCCTGGGTGATATTGCCGATATACGTCGCACCTTTAAAGATGCCAGTGGGTTCAGCACCATTAATGGCCAGAAAACTATCGCTATTGATGTGCGCAAGCGACTCAATGCCAATGCTATTGAAACTGTGGCTGCTGTGCGCGCGGCTGTGGCCAGCTACCAAGGCCAGTTTTCGCAAAATATCAATATCGACTTTATCTTCGATAGCTCTGAATATGCTCAGTCCATGGTCAGTGAGCTGCAGGGTAATATCCTCACCGCTATGTCCCTAGTACTGGTGTTGGTAGTGGCAACTCTGGGTGTGCGGTCGGGTTTACTGGTTGGTTTTGGCATTCCGTTCTGTCTGCTGGGGTCGATGATAGTGATCTATCTACTCGGCTTTAGCTTTAACTTTATGGTGATGTTCGGACTGTTGTTGTCTCTGGGAATGCTAATTGATGGCGCCATTGTGGTGGTGGAGTTTGCCAACACCAGAGCCTCGGAAGGACTGTCCAATCGCGAAGCCTACTTGGTTGCGGTAAAGCGTATGGCGATCCCCGTTATCGCCTCCACTGGTACTACATTAGCAGCCTTTTTGCCGCTGCTGTTCTGGCCCGGTGTGGCCGGCGAATTTATGTCTTATTTGCCGATCACTGTATTCGCTGTTCTGGGTTGGTCACTGACCTACGCACTGATTTTCGCACCGACGCTCGGTATAGTGATTTCACGCCGTCGCGGAAAGTCTAGAAAGCTTCCCGAGGATCATGGTTCTGAAGAATCGGCAAAAAACCTCTTCCAACCGCTACTTAATTTCTATTTAAGAATGCTAACGCCGATCATTGCACGCCCAGCAATATCCTCTGTAGTAGCCATATTTTTTCTAATGTCCATATTTTGGGGCTATGGCAAATTTGGTGCTGGCCAGGCATTTTTTGCCGATATTGAAAACCGCTATGGCGTGGTTAATGTTCGCGCTCAGGGTAATCTTTCCGTGGAAGAACAGCGCAAAATTACCGCCGAAGTTGAGCAGCGCATCAGTACCATCCCTGGTATTCAGCAGCTCTATGGCTTTAGTGAGGGAAATTCAATAACCCTTGAACGGGATTCCAGTCGCGATAAGATCAGCTCGTTTTTGGTGGAGCTCTATCCCCGGGGACAGCGCGAGCGCGGCAGTCTTGAGATTTTTGCTGAGATCCGCCAGAGCACCGCCAATATGCCGGGCATCTATGTCACAGGTAAAGAAGTCGAGGCCGGGCCGCCGGTGGGCAAGGATATTCAAATTCAGATCTCATCCACTGACCGTGAATTGATGTACAAGACTACCGCCGAGATTCGCGACTGGATAAAGCTCAATATTGAAGGGCTGCGGGATATCGAAGATACGCTGCCATTGGCGGGTATTCAGTGGGAAATGGTCGTCGATCGACCCCATGCTGCGATGCTCGGAGTCAATGTGTCGAATATTGGCCAGATGGTGCAAATGGTCACTAATGGCGTAAGGCTGGGTGAATTTCGTCCCGATGACGCCGACGATGAAGTTGAGATTCGTCTGCGCTATCCAGAGCAAAACCGTCAGTTAGCCGCTTTGGATGAATTGCGGGTCAATACTCCTGCGGGCCCGGTGCCGATCAGCAGTTTCAGTCAGCGTGTGGCCAAGCCGCGGGTCGATGCCATTCAGCGTATCGATATGCTTGAGACGGTGTATATTTTGGCCAATACTGAGGATGGTTATCTGTCGGATAACCAAACCAACGCTATTGAAGAATGGCTGGCGACTCAAGATGTAGACGAGTCGATTAAGGTGATATTCCGCGGCGCCAATGAGGAGCAAGCTGATTCGGCTGCCTTCCTCAGTGTGGCATTTTCTCTGGCCATGTCACTGATGCTGATTATGCTGGTTATGCAGTTCAATAGCTTCTATCAGGCCTTCCTAATTCTGTTTTCAGTGGTTATGTCCACCGCTGGCGTGATGCTTGGCTTGCTGATTTCTCAGGCGATATTTAGCACCATTTTGACCGGCGTTGGCATAGTCGCCCTGGCGGGTATTGTGGTGAACAATAATATTGTACTGATCGATAGCTATAACTTTTTACGTCGCAGCAACACCAGCTTGAGCGCAGCGGAGGCCGTTTACTCTGCAGCTAAGTCGCGCTTTCGTCCGGTTATGTTGACCACTGTTACCACCGTGGTTGGACTGTTACCTCTGGCTAATGGTTACAGTGTGGATATTATTAATCGTACCTTCGAGGCTGGTGGTATGGTTTCCACTTGGTGGCAGCCACTGGCCAGCGCCATCGTTAACGGATTGCTGCTTTCCACTGTGCTGACGCTTCTGTTAACGCCCGCTATGCTGTTGCTTCCGGAGATTATCTCGAAACGTTTTGGTGTTCGTGTGGGCAGTAATGAGTTCGATAGCGACGCCGCCTAACTATCTATCTGGATAGCTATACATACAACTAGCTGGATACTGGATATAACGCCAGTACCCAGTTGGTTCCCGCATCCCGATCTAGTATCCTAACGACCTTGGCTTCTGCTCACTTAAGCGCTATTACAAGGCTTTCTGAGAGTAGTGTCTTTTTCAAAGGCCTTTTGATGGAATTGGGTAGCGCGACAAGAAAAATCATTCACTGTGATTGCGACTGCTTTTATGCCGCGGTGGAAATGCGTGACGATCCCTCTCTGCGCAATTACCCAATTGCTATTGGCGGTAAGTCCGATCGGCGCGGTGTGGTCGCCACCTGCAATTACAAAGCCCGAGAATACGGTGTCAGGTCGGCAATGCCCACGGGGCAAGCGCTAAAACTCTGTCCCGACCTTGTGGTAGTTCCAGGCACCATGGCCAAGTACCGTGAAGCGTCGATGAAAATTCGGCAAATATTCTATCGCTACACCGACAAAGTTGAACCCCTCTCCCTAGATGAAGCGTTTTTAGATGTCACCGATTGTACTCAGTGCAGTGGCAGTGCCACTCTGATTGCCGAGGAGATCCGTCGTACCATCGCCGAAGAGGTGGGCGTAACCGCTTCCGCCGGTGTGGCTTCAAACAAATTTCTCGCCAAAGTCGCCAGCGATCTAAATAAGCCCGATGGCCAATATGTGATTACACCGCAAAATATTGCCGCGTTTGTTAAGCAGCTGGAGGTCAAGCGCATAAACGGTGTTGGTAAAGTCACCAATGAAAAATTGTCGCGCCTAGGGGTTAAAACCTGCGGTGATTTGCAGACCTTTGAATTGTTGGATTTGGTGGATAAATTTGGCGTCTTTGGCAAGCGCCTCCACGATCTCTGCCGTGGCATAGATAATCGGCCGGTAAATGCTAATAGCCGGCGCAAATCTCTCAGTGTCGAGCGCACCTACTCTGGGGATCTAGCGGATCAGCCCGCCTGTATCTTGAAGTTGCCTGAATTGTTACTGGAACTGCGCAGTCGGTTGCGCCAGGTGGATAGCGACTACATAGTGACCAAGCAGTTTCTGAAGATTAAGTTCAATGACTTCACCAGTACCACCCTAGAGCGGGCAGCCACCGATAGTCTCCCCTTAGACAGCTTTGAAGCCCTTTTTGACGAAGCCTGGCAGCGCGGAGCTCGCCCAGTGCGACTCATGGGGCTGGGGGTGCGCTTTATTGATGCCGGCGAACCAGGGCGCGCACAGCAGCTAGATCTTTTCGATTAGGCTGATGATTTGGTGGGCAAGCAGGGGCGACACTGTTAAACTGGAAGATTGAAAAAAGGGTGATTTCTTCTGTGGTAGATCGTGAAAGTAAAAACAAGACTCGTGATGATATTCAGCGTAAGACTGAAGAGTTTCTCTCCCGTGGCGGCGAAATTAAGCAACATAATCGCGGTGAAACTGGCGAACCTGCGGATAAACCACGTGCCAAGTCGGTATTTGTCAGCAGCCAGCCGCGACAGACTCGAACTTACATCAATGATGTTGTCTCGGCTTTAGATAGCCGCAAAAAGAAGAAAACCAAGCCTGTACCAAAAAAGGTCAGTAAGACACCAAAGGTTGCCAAGAAAGTTATCTATGATGATTTTGGTGAACCAGTCCGTGAAGTGTGGACCAGCGACAAAAAGTAGTGGTTCGCTGCTAGGTTTTTATCCCCGAGGCTCAAATCTCCGTGAGCCTCATCCAATGTTATAGCCAAACCAAGTTATCAACCTAGTAATCTCTCGCCATATCTAAAACACCTCATAGCCTAACGCCCTGGTGCCTATCTTAGGCTGTAACTGACCTAGCCGGAAAGTTAAGTAATATCTTCGCCACGAGCCTGTTTGTCAGCATGGTAGCTTGAACGCACCAGTGGGCCACAGGCAGCCTGTTTAAAGCCAATACTCTCCGCATAGGCAGTGTACTCAGCAAATTCATCTGGATGGACAAAGCGGTCCACGGGCAGGTGATTGACTGATGGCTGCAGATACTGGCCCACAGTGAGCATATCCACATCATGGGCGCGGAGATCATCCAGGGTGCGCAGCAATTCTTCTTTGGTTTCACCCAAACCAACCATTAAGCCGGACTTGGTGGGTACGTTGGGGTTCAGCGCCTTGTAATCTTGCAGCAGCTTAAGTGACCATTCGTAGTTGGCCCCAGGACGCGCTTCACGGTAGAGGCGCGGCACGGTTTCCATATTGTGGTTGAAGACATCTGGCGGTGTCGCCGAAAGAATCTCTAGAGCCGGGGCCATACGGCCACGAAAATCGGGCACCAAGACCTCAACCTGCAGATTTGGTGAGAGCAGCTTGGCTTCGCGAATACAGTCGGCAAAATGCTGAGCACCACCGTCTCGCAGATCATCCCGATCAACTGATGTGATTACCACATAACTGAGCCCCATCTCATGAATCGCCAAAGCAAGATTTTTAGGTTCATCTGCGTCCAGCGGATTGGGCTTGCCGTGACCAACATCGCAGAATGGGCAGCGTCGGGTACAGATCTCACCCATTATCATAAAGGTCGCAGTGCCATTGCTAAAACATTCGTGCAGATTGGGACAGGCGGCCTCTTCACAGACTGTGGCCATTTTGTGCTTGCGTAAAATATTTTTGATTGTCTGAACTTTAGGTGAGGCGGAGAGGCGTATGCGCATCCACTCGGGCTTGCGTTGGATATCCACTGTTGGAATTACCTTGACTGGAATCCGCTCCACTTTGTCGGCACTGCGCAGTTTTTCACCCTGTTGCAGGCGACGAGTGCGCTGTGGAGGTGTGACTGTATCTCGAGTCATAACAAGCCTTTATCTCAGTTTGTGTAATAGGGCGTCGGAGTCGCCGCTAAGGAATGCATTATAGCCAAGACCGGCACACAAATAGTCGGCTAATTTGTCCATAACCTGCTCAATAGTTGGCGGCTCATCGACCAAGTCGACCAGTTGAGTCATAGCCACACCAAGGCCACAGGGATTAATTCGCTGCCAGGGGGATAAATCCATGCTGACATTGAAATTTAAACCGTGATAGCTGCAGCCTTTGCGAATGCGCAAACCCAGAGAGGCAATCTTATCGCCATTATCCACATAGACTCCTGGGGCGTCTTTGCGCGGCGCGGCACTGATGTGCCAATCTGCCAATGTCTGCACCAGGGCCTGTTCAATAAGTGTCACTAGATCTCTGACGCCGATTTTTAAACGTTTTAAGTCCACCAGCACATAGGCGGTTATTTGACCTGGCCCGTGATAGGTAACATGGCCGCCGCGGTCGCTTTTGACTACCGGAATATCACCGGGCAGTAGAATATATTCCTCTTTCCCCGCCTGGCCCTGAGTGAATACTGGATGGTGTTCAAGCAACCAAATCTCATCTGCAGTGCTGGCATCGCGCTGTTCATTGAAGCTTTTCATCGCCTCAAAGATAAGGCTATAGTCCTGCAAACCGAGGTGGCGAATGACTAGTGGTGTTTCGCTGCTCATTATCAGAGCACCATCTTGACCCGTGGGCTGGTTTTTAGATCGGCAAAAATCTCTTCCAGCTGAGGCTTGCCAGTGGCTGTGATCACCACAGTAATCGATTGCCACTTGCCCTTGCTACTGTCGCGAATCGCTATTTTACTGCGATCAAAACCTGGTGCATGAGTATCCATAACCTGCAGTACATGCTGGTGCAGTTGTGGATCTGCTGAACCCAATACCTTGATGGGATAATCGCAGGGGAATTCGATCAGTGGGGCGTTATCTTTTGTAGCGCTACTTGCTTTAGTTAGATCAGACACTCTATTCACCTAGGACATTAGCTGAGTAATAAACAGCAGAATCCAGTCAACGAATCGTGAAAACAGGCCTGACTGAGCAATATCTTTCTCTGCAACCAGTGCTGTATCAATCAATATTTCATCGTTCAGGGAGACCTGTAGACGGCCGAGCTCTTGTCCGGCGGAGATCGGCGCTTTAATTTGCTCGTCGACTAAAATATTGGCACTGAGGTTTTTCTGAGCGCCACGGGGCAAAGTCAGAGTGACATTTTCGGCGATGGTTAGATTGAGAAATTCTTCTTTTCCGTACCAAACTTTGGCGTTCTCTTTGATGATATCGCCAATAGAATAAATCGTCTTAGTGTCATAGTGACGAAAGCCATAGGAGAGCAATTTTTGTGTTTCTCGGGCTCTGGATTTGTCGCTATCGGCGCCCATCACCACTGAAATGAGGCGCATATCACGACGCTTGGCGGAGGATACTAGGCAGTATCCGGCAGCATTGGTATGCCCAGTTTTTAGACCATCGACACTGCTATCGCGCCACAGCAGACGGTTTCTGTTGGGCTGGTTGATATTGTTGTACTTAAAGTATTTTTCCGAGTAGATACTGTAGTGCTCGGGGTGATCCTGAATAATTGCCCGAGCCAGTAACGAGAGATCACGTGCCGTGGACACCATGCCCTCATAGGGCAGGCCGGTGGCATTAAAGTATTGAGTGGAGTCCATGCCTAGCAGGGAGGCCTGATGATTCATCACGTCAGCAAAGGCAACTTCATCGCCACTGATATGTTCGGCCAGTGCGATAGAGGCATCGTTACCGGACTGAATAATCACACCGCGCATCAAGTCGCTCACAGAGACTCTGGTGCGGGGGTTTAAAAACATGGTTGAGCCATCAGTTTTGGCACCGCCTTTTTCCCAGGCATTGTCACTGATCAGCACCATCTCATCTTTGCTCATGCGTCCAGCAGCAATCTCATTAGAGACAATATAGGTGGTCATCATCTTGACTAGGCTGGCAGGGGGCAGCGGCATATCGGCGTTATTCTCAACTAGAATATGCCCGGTGTTGGCATCGATAAGAATATAGGCTTTGGCCGCCAGCTCTGGTGGCGCGGGAATCAGTTGTTGTGCCTGCACCGCAGGCAGACCTTGCAAGCTCAGAAGAATTGCAGCAAAAGAGACAAGGTATTTTTTTAGCATAATAGGACCGTGGTTTAAAAAAATTAGCGGAATCGTAAGCTTAACAGCTCAGTCGCTGGGATGCTCCCCTTGCGCTATGTTTAAGGGTTAATTTTAAGTCTTGGGATTGTCGAGTCGACTACTGCTGCGGATTTAAGGAGAGACTGAAAAGGCTGACAGATTAACCGTTTTCTTAAGCATCGCTTTAAGACTTAGCAGTTCCATATTGTCGGCTATAGGGCCAATCCATAGTTTAAATAGATTGCCCTGATTGCGCACCACCATGGGCTTTGAGGTAAGACCGCGAATCCTGCCCTGCATTTCATTGGCTAGAGTAATATCCCGAAACGCACCGACCTGCAAGTAATTGCCTGTAACCGCGGGCACCGCGGGTTTACTGGTTATTTTGGGGCTTGGTTTGACTGTAGCTTTGAGCCCGGCTTGAACTATGAGAGGCGGGTTGGCTAGGGTCTGTGGATGGACTTCTGTGTCTATTACCTCAATTAAAACATTAGCCGTGCCTTTGTCGGCATAACCCAGTTTCATCGCCGCCACATAGGAGAGGTCGATTAAGCGCGCACCATGAAATGGCCCGCGGTCATTAATTCGTACCACTACAGAGCGACCGTTTTCAATATTAGTTACGCGCGCATAGCAGGGAATAGGCAGGCTTTTATGGGCCGCCGTCATGCCATACATATTATAGACTTCACCATTAGAGGTCAGGCGACCGTGAAACTTAGTGCCATACCAGGAGGCGATACCAGTCTCTTTGTAACCATTGCTACTGGGCAACACCCAATAGGTTTTACCAAAAACCTCGTAGGGACTTTTATTGCCGGCATTGGTAATCGGTTCTGACTTGGGTGTCGCGTTAGGTATCAGATTGGTGTCTATGCGCTTACCGGCGCCATCTTTTTCGACCCCTGGACTTATGCTGCAGGCACCGGTCATTAGAACCGTCAGCAAGATAGCGAGGGATTGGACTTTAGTCGAAAAATTATAGCTGCGCACAAGCATCTGGTACTGCACATCTTTCTTGACGAATTAATTCACTCAGCTGGTAGACGGCCATGGCGTATTTGGTACGCGGGTTATAGCGGCTGATAACATAGAAGTTGTGCATGCCGAGCCAGTACTCGTTGCCATATTTGGCACTAAAGCGCATCGGCAGTGCCTTGGTCTCAGGTGGCAACGGCTCAATAATGTTGTAACCCTGAGCACCGAGCTCTGCCAGCGACAGTTTCGGACGGTGGAGCTTATTGAGTGTATCTTCCGCTGGATCACTGCTGATATTGGCTCGCACTGCGACTGTCTCGCCCTGTCTCCAGTGATGAGCGGAGAAGTAGCTGGCGACGCTGCCGATGGCATCGGTGGGGTTGTTCCAGATATCGGCAAATTGATCGCCGTCGAAGTCCACCGCATAGGCGCGATAGCTGCTCGGCATAAACTGTCCCCAGCCCATAGCGCCGGCATAGGATCCGGTGAGTTCAATGGGATTCTGTTTTTGCTCGCGGGAGAGTAAAAAGAGATTTTCCAACTCGGCGGTAAAAAACCGCTTTCGCGATTCCCGCTTGTTGGTATAGGTGTAGTAATCAAAGGCCAGGGTGGTCAGGGCATCAACCACTTTATAGCTGCCGGTATTGCTGCCGTAATTGGTTTCGACGCCGATAATACTGACGATAATCGCAGGGTCTACACCAAAATCACGCTGCGCCTGCTCCAGGGTTTCCCTGTGCTCTTGCCAAAACTTTACCCCGCCATTAATGCGCCGATCAGAGATAAAATGCTTGCGGTACTCGTGCCAGGGTTTAACCTTCTCCGCTGGACGGCTCATGGCTTTGACTATGGATTCTTGATGTTTGGCTACGCTCAGCCAGCTGACAATATCTTCTCGGGCAAACTCATGCTTCTCCACCATCAGATCGATAAATTCGGCGGCCTCTGGATGGGTGGAATAGTCTGCGTGACTGAGGCTCGCCAAGGGCAATGCAGTTAGAGCGGCGAGAGAGAGTAGTGCTGTTGCGAGATATTTTTTCAAAGGTTTTCCCTAAATCCGTTTTTGCTCAGTGCTGATAGCCATCAGGATACCAAATCCACTAAACAGAGTCACAATTGCTGAGCCGCCATAGCTAATAAATGGCAGCGGTGCACCAACCACCGGCAAGATACCGGAAACCATGCCCATATTGACAAATATATAGACAAAAAAGGTCAGGCTTAAAGTGCCTGCCACCAGTCGACTAAATAGTGTTTGAGCATTCAGTGCAATGACCATGCAGCGGCCGATTAGTAATAGATAGACCAGCAGTAGACTGAGCACACCGATCAAGCCAAATTCCTCGGCCAGCACGGCAATAATAAAGTCCGTGTGACTCTCGGGGAGAAAGTTGAGCTGTGACTGAGTGCCCTGAGTCCAACCTTTGCCACTCCAGCCACCAGAGCCGATAGCAGTGGTCGATTGAATAATATTCCAGCCAGCGCCGAGTTTGTCTTCCCCGGGATTGAGCAGTGTCAGCACGCGCTGTTTTTGATAGTCGAGTAGCACGTAAAACCACAGTGTCGGAATAGCTGCCAGTGCCAGCAGGCCAGTGGCTACTAGGTAGCGCTTGCGCAGTCCGGCGAGAAAGATAGCAAAAAATCCCGATGAAAAAATAATCAGCGATGTGCCCAGATCAGGTTGCCTGGCGACCAGAAAAACCGGCAGCAGGGTAGCCAGGGTGGCAACAAACACATATTTAAATCGCGGTGGCATATAGCGTTTACTGAGATAGGCCGAGACCATCATGGGAACCGCAATCTTCATTAATTCAGAGGGTTGAAAGCGAGTAAAACCCAAGTCGAGCCAGCGCTGAGCGCCCTTTGCACCCACACCAAAAAACAATACCGCGATCAAGGATAGCAGGCCGCCGATATAAATCAGCAGTGATCCGCGCTCCCAAAATCGCGGTTTAAACTGGGCCATCACCAGCATCGCAAACAGACCCACCAGCATAAAGGTAGCCTGACGTTTGACGTAGAAAATACTCTGGCCGCTGGCGCTGTAAAGCACGGTTAAACCTATACCGCAGAGCGTCAGCAACAGCAGCAGCAAAGGAATATCTAAATGCAGAACTCGGGAGGGTCGTCGATCGCCACCGGGGTTGTTGAGCTGGCGAACAAAATCATTTCTATGCATGGTTGATTACCTGTTCACCAGAGTAGCAGACTCTTGAGACGCCATATAGGCATCAAAGACTGCCCGTGCAATAGGTGCTGCGGAGGAGCCACCATGCTCACCATTTTCAACAATTAAGCCTATAGCGATCTTCGGGTCTGCCACTGGGGCAAAGGCGACAAACAGAGCGTGATCCCACTGATTTTTCTCCAGCTTGCTGCTGTCATATTTTTCTTCGGCGTCAATACTGATGGCCTGGGCGGTACCGGTTTTTCCGGCAATTTTATAGTCCAGTCCTTGACTGATACTCCGCGCAGTGCCGCGGCTACTGTGAACAACATCTTCCATGGCCTTGTGCATATAGTCCCAGTGCTTGTCACTGATATTGATATTAGTGCCAGGTGGAGGGGGCGCTTGTTCTATGCCATTTATCGATTTGACCAAGCGCGGTGTGCGCAGATCCCCACGGCTAGCAATACGCGCAGACATCACCGCCAATTGCAGTGGTGTAGTGAGCATAAACCCCTGGCCAATACTGGTATTAATGGTGTCGCCATTAAACCAACTCTGCCCATGAGCGCCTTTTTTCCAGGCTCTATTGGGCATGATGCCAGGTCTTTCTCCAGGCATGTCTATACCGGTTCTGGCGCCGAGGCCAAACTGTGAGCCGTAATCTGAGAGCAGATCTATACCGGTCTTAACGCCCAAACCATAAAAGTAGATATTGCAGGACTCGATAATCGCTTTGGATAAATCGACGCCGTCGCCATGACCGCCACGGGCAAAGTTGTGATCCCGCCAGGGACGCTCAATACCTTTGAAATAGAAATAACCATTGTCATTAATCTGGTAGCTGGGACTGACAATATTATGTTGCAGGGCGATCAGGCCAAACATGGGTTTAATTGTTGAACCCGGTGGGTACTGCCCGCGAATGGAGCGGTCAAAAAGTGGCCGATCTTTGGAGTAGAGCAGGCCGTCGTAGTTTTTTTGGCTAATGCCGGTAACAAATAAGTTCGGGTCATAACTGGGGGTGCTGACCATGGCAAGAATGCCACCGGTCTCAATTTCAATGGCTACCAGTGCGCCGCGTTCGCCGTTAAACGCTTCAAAGGCGACGCGCTGCAGATCGGAGTCCAGATACAGCGTAAGATTGTCGCCGGGCAGAGCAGGGGTCTGTTCCAGGATACGCATGGCTCGCCCTCGGGCATTGGTCTCTACCTGCTCGCTGCCGACAGTGCCAAGTAGTTGCGTCTCATAGAACTTTTCTAAACCGATCTTGCCAATCGAATCAGTGCCACTGTATTTCACCCCATCAATGGCCTGGCTCTCCCGCTCATTGATACGGCCCACGTAGCCTACTGCATGGGCAAAGAGGTCTTTATGAGGATAGTGACGAATCAAGCGGGCAGAGGTTTCGGCACCGCCCAAGCGATGGCCATTAACAGCCAATATGGCGCGTTCCGCTTCACTCAGATTGATATGCAAGGTGGTCTGCTCGAAAGGACGTCGGCGAGACAGCTGCTTGCGAAAACGCTGGAGATCACGTTCGGAAATAGTAATCAATTTGCCCAGTTCACTGAGTAATTGCTCAATGTTGTCGCTGCGTTCAGGCACTATGGTCAAGTCGTAACTGGGGCGATTGTCGGCGATCAATTCCCCTTTGCGATCGTAGATTAACCCACGCGCAGGCGGTAGTGGCCGAACCAAAACGCGATTATTGTTGGATTGGGTGGCGAAATCTTCGTAGCGGGAAATTTGTAGATCAAAGTATCGCAGACTTAACACTATGGATAATAAGAGCGTTACCAGAGTGCCGAAAAACAGCCTGCGGGCGAATAGCTGTCGCTCCCGTGCCGGATCTGAAAAAGCCCCATCGTGCATCATATTAATCTGTCACCGTGAATCCATGGTCGCTAACTGCGATGATAAGGATGATTGGCATTTATAGTCCAAGCCCGGTAGAGCTGTTCCATTAACACAATGCGCACCAGTGGATGAGGCATGGTTAGCTCCGACAGTGACCAGCGCATATTGGCCCGCGCCAGACATTCACTCGAGAGACCATCTGGCCCGCCGATTAGCAGACAGATATCGCGACCATTCATCTGCCAATCAGCCAAATTGGCTGCCAGCTTCTCTGTGCTCATTGAGCGACCCAGCACATCTAAAGCAACCACAAAGTCCTGATCGCCAATAACTTTTAATAAGGCTTGGCTCTCTTTTTCTATAGCTTTGCTGGCAGGCTGGTTTTTACCCCGGGCTCCCAGTGCTATTTCAATGGTTTCGACGCGCAGCTCTGGAGGCATACGTTTGCCGTACTCAGTACAGCCAGATTCAACCCATGCGGGCATCCGTGTACCCACTGCCAGAAGCTTAAGTTTCATCTGCGGTCAACGTGCCTAGTCAATATCGCCGAGCAGGTGGCGTTGGTTTTCTGGATCCTCTTGGGCATCTCCTGGGCGCATTGACCAGAGTCGTTCAAGATCGTAGAAAGCACGGGTGGCAGGCAGCATAACGTGCACAATCACATCGCCAAAATCCACCAGTATCCACTCAGAGGTATCGTCGCCCTCGACGCCAATAATACTGAAGCCAGCTTTCTTACCTTCAACGGCGACATTGCTCGCCAGAGACTTTACCTGGCGGTTGGAATTACCGCTGGCAACGATCATATGATCCATCACTCCGGTGAGTTCGCGAACGTCCAGGGCAATAATATTTTGCGCTTTAACTTCTTCTAGCGCGGCGATAACAACGTCTTTTAATGATTGGCTCATAGTGGAAAAATTACTCGTATAAATCGTATTGATGAATGTAGTTAACGACTGCTGCCGGCGTCAGGAAGTCAATCCCATCACCGTGCTTGATCTTATCGCGTATTTGCGTCGATGAGATTGCCAGCCTAGTGGTGTCACAAAAGTACAGTTTACCAGCGCTGCAGTGTTTTAGTTGCGGTAAATCGTCGCAGCGGTGCCGATTTATCCAATCAGCTAAAACGCCAGAGGCTGGCAGCACGTAATTGGGTCTTGCGGAGACGACTAAGTGACAGTAGTCGGTCAGCTGTTGCCACTCTCGCCAGCTATCCAAGGTGATCAGCACATCGATACCTATGCACAGGTACAGCGGCACATCTCCACCAATTTGCTGCCTAACTTGGCGCAGCGTATCTATGGTGTAAGTGGCGCCACCACGCTGTAGTTCAATATCGTCGGCCACCAGCTGAGGATAGTCTGCTACTGCGATTTGCAGCATGGCCATACGCTGTTCAGCGGAGACACTCAATGCCTCGCGATGCGGTGGCAGCGAGCAGGGAATCATGCGCATGCTGTCAACATCAAGCAGCTCGGCAAGCTCTACGGCAATCCGCAGATGGCCCAGATGAATGGGGTTGAAGGTACCGCCAAAGAGGGCAACAGACATATTATTGACGAATCTGTCCGTCGCCATAGACCACCCACTTCTGGCTTGTTAGCCCTTCGAGGCCAACGGGCCCGCGGGCGTGTATTTTATCTGTAGAGATGCCGATCTCGGCGCCCAAACCGTATTCAAAGCCATCGGCAAAGCGCGTTGAGGCATTGACCATTACTGAACTAGAGTCCACCTCGCGGATAAAGCGGTTAGCGCGTTCTTGGTCTTCGGTAACTATGGCTTCGGTGTGCTTAGAGCTGTAGTTATTAATGTGCTCTATAGCTTCATCGAGACCGGCGATTATCTTGATCGACAAAATAGGTGCCAGATACTCTAGGCTCCAATCGTCCTCGTTAGCGGCAATAGCTGAGGCAATAATTGCGCAGGTTTTATCGCAGCCGCGCAGCTCGACCTTTTTCTCGGCGTACAAGGCCGCTAATTCAGGCAGCACTGTTCCAGCCACTGATTCGGCCACCAATAGAGATTCCATGGCATTGCAGACGCCATAGCGATGGGTTTTGGCATTTAGGGCAATGGCCACAGCTTTTTGCAGATCGGCACGATCGTCAATATAGACATGGCAGTTGCCATCTAAATGCTTGATAACCGGCACACGAGCATCGGCACTGATTCTCTCGATAAGACTTTTACCGCCTCGGGGCACAATAACATCCACATAGTCGGTCATCGTAATCAGTTCACCCACAGCTGCACGATCAGTGGTATTGACCACCTGAACCACAGCCTCGGGCAGACCTACTTTGATCAACCCCTGATTAATACAGGCTGCAATTGCCTGGTTCGATTGAATCGCTTCACTGCCGCCACGCAAAATAGTGGCATTACCAGACTTCAGGCAGAGGCTGGCTGCGTCTATGGTCACATTGGGGCGGGACTCATAAATAATCCCTACCACACCCAGGGGAACGCGCATCTTGCCGAGCTTAATACCGCTTGGACGATCCTGTAGATCGGTTACTTCACCTATAGGGTCGGGTAGTTCTGCAACCTGGTGCAGCCCTTCTATCATCGCATCTATGCGTTCCGGATTCAGTTCTAGACGATCGAGCAGTGCGGCATCTAGACCATTGGTGGTGCCATTTTGCATATCCACAGCATTGGCCGATAACAGCTCGTCGCGGCCACGGTGGAGGGCTTCGGCAATGGCCAGAAGTGCGCTGTTTTTTAGTGCGGTATCCGCAGCAGCAATGATTCGAGAGGCCTCTCGAGCCTGGCTGCCTAGGGTTTGCATATAAGCTTTAATATTCATAGTTATTGGTTAGCTACAGTCATTACAATCTAAAGCCGCCATTATACGTATAGAGTAGAAATAATGCCGGACTTTCAGGCATTGCCAATCCGCCTCAAAAATCGACGTAGCCCCAAGGTGAATCATTGCAAACAGCCATTACATTACTCAACTCTCAAGTGCGCTGGTTAGTGCTTACTGGCGCCGGTGTCAGCGCGGAGTCTGGTGTCCCCACTTACCGTAATCGCCGCGGCGAGTGGCAGCGCAAACCGCCGGTGACCCACCAGGAATTTATCGGCAACCATGAGGCGCGGCAGCGCTTTTGGGCGCGCAATCTGGTGGGCTGGCGATTTATGAGCAGCGCACAGCCCAATGAGGCCCACAATGCGCTGGTTGGTTTAGAGAAAGCGGGGGCAGTTTCATGCCTAGTGACACAGAATGTCGATGGTCTGCATCAGCGTGCCGGCAGTCAAAAGGTTATTGATCTCCATGGTCGTGTGGACAGTGTTTCCTGTATCAGCTGTAATTTACGCTTGCCGCGGGCACCACTGCAGAATTGGTTAGAATCGAACAACCCAGATTTCGCCAAACTTGCCGGCGCCATCGCGCCAGATGGTGATGCAGATGTGGATAATCTCGATCACTCTGCTATGCAAGTGCCGGACTGTGGAAATTGTGGTGGCATACTGAAACCGGATGCAGTGTTTTTTGGTGATTCGGTGCCAGCA
>JAFMBU010000105.1 GCA_017858295.1 Porticoccaceae bacterium
GATGCACTGCCGCCGGTAAACATGTCGCTCAGGCTAGAGGCTTCTGCTGCAACGGCTGCGCCTAATGGTTGCATGGCGATAACGGCCAATGTCAGAGAGGGAAGAAAGCGTTTGTGGTTCATAAAAAATCCTATAAAAATAAATCTCAGAAATAAAAAAAGCCCGTGCGCAGCGTATGAGCTGCGCACGGGCTTCGTTGCCCAGCAAAATTACAATGTCACCAAAGACATGTCTCTAGAGGGAATACAAGAACTGTGCCAACCTAATGAAATCAGTGGGTAAGAGAGATTTAGTGAGATTTAGGGTTTTTTTGAGGAGTGGATGAAGTAAGTTGGTGCGTTTAAATGGTTGTCAGGCTTTATCTTGGGGCGATAACAGCAAGGGTATCCCGAGACAGCGAACTCGCTATCTCGGGATTTGAATATTGGCTGTTACAGACCGAAAGCGGCTTTAAAGGCGAAGAAGAATATAATCGACAGTCCAGCGCCCGCTGGCAGAGTTACCAGCCAGGAGAGGAAGATCGATCCCACCATGCGCAGATCGATTGCTCCTATACCCCGAGCCAGACCCACGCCTAATACCGCACCCACCAAGGTGTGTGTGGTGGAGATTGGCAAGCCTGTGCCCGACGCAATAACCACTGTGGCTGCGGCACCCAACTCGGCGGCAAAGCCGCGGCTGGGAGTCAGCTCGGTAATCTTGCGGCCGATGGTGCCCATCACTTTGTAGCCGTAGGTGGCAAGACCCACAACAATACCGCCACCACCGAGCAATAATATCCACGGTGGCATGGAGGTTTTGGCGGCAATATCGCCACCGGACCCAACAATGCTGACCACTGCAGCCAATGGCCCCACAGCGTTGGCCACGTCGTTAGAACCGTGAGCAAAGGCCATACTGCAGGCGGTGAAGATCATTAATACGGCGAATACACGCTCAACATTAGCAAAGCGGTTGTTGACCTCTAGGCTTAAATCCCGCTTCACTCTGGACAGTAAATAGCTGCCGAGAATGGCAACTAATATACCAACGACCGAGGCAATCATGGCGCTGTCGAGGAATGTTAGGGTCATGCCGTTATCTTTAAAGACGTGCTTGAGACCTTTTAGTAAGGTCACCATGGCAATCAAAAAGCCGACGAAAAACATGTAGATGGGGATATAGCGTTTGGCTTTGGTAAAGGGGTCATCCTGCAGTAGGATGAGATGCTGGACGCTGCGGAACAGCAAAAACGATAGCGTGCCCGCCATAATCGGCGACACCAGCCAGCTCATTACGATGGTACCGACCTTGCCCCAGTTCACTGCATCTGGTGAGACACCCACCGCGGCAAAACCGACAATAGCGCCGACAATCGAATGGGTAGTGGATACAGGCCAGCCCTTAAAGCTGGCGATGGCAAGCCAAGATCCCGCCGCCAAGAGAGCCGATAACATACCGAAGACCAGATCTTCGGGCCGATCCTTAAAGATCGCCGAGTCGACTATGCCTTTGCGGATGGTGGAGGTCACTTCGCCACCGGCCAGATAGGCGCCGGCGAATTCAAACACCATGGCGATTAGGATCGCCTGTTTAATGGTTAGCGCCTTAGAGCCCACCGAGGTGCCCATGGCGTTAGCCACATCATTGGCACCCACGCCCCAAGCCATAAAGAAGCCGCAGCAGGCTGCTAGCAGAATAAGGATGGTTCCATATTCAGTAAAAAATTCCATCGCACCGATTCCCGAGTTTGTTAGCTTTTAAGTCGTTATTATTATTTTGTCGGTTATTTGGCGAGCAACAGCTCAACCTGGTTGCCAATCTGCTCGGCAGTGTCAGCCAACCCTCCGATTTGGTCAATAATGTTGTACATAAAAATCACATTGACCGGAGGCAAATCAGCTTCCAGATTAAACAATTTCTTGCGCAGCTTGAGCTCTTTTTTGTCGACCTTTTGTTCTTGAGCTGCGAGTTCGCGAATCAACTTCTGAACAAACTTTACCTCAGAGCCAGCAAAGCCAGTTTCTAGCAGCTCGTCGAGCTCATTGATAGCGCCGTGGGCCTTTTCGCAGGTCACAGTTGAAGAGCCAACAAAGCCGATAAAATCTCCATGCAGCGCCTTGGGGATGCTCATCTGGCGGCCAAGAATAATGCCGCAGATATCTTTGGTGAGATTGGCAATATTGTCCTGCTGGGTGATGATACTCAGCAGATCGCCTCTGGATACGGGCATAAACAAGCTTTTCGGCATATGCATGCGAAACTCTTTTTTCAGCTTGTCGGCGCTCTGCTCAGCCTCAGAGATCTGGTCAAACACTTCAGCGGCCGTGTCCCAGTCATCGGCGAAGGTGGCATTCAAAAAGTCTTCCAATTTACTCACACAGTTGATCACTTCCGCCATATGGTTCTGTATCGGCTTAATCGGTGATACACCGAAGATATTGGAGATTGAATTACTTAATGTCATTTGTCCTTCCCTTGTGAAGATTTTATGCCTGCAAGTCTATACTGCTTTGCTTAAGCTTGCCCGTATTGTTCGCTGTGACCGAGCCAGCGTCCGATCAGTGGATCCACATTGCCAGCGTATTCTTGCAGTAGCTTGATTGCCATACGCTTAACCTCGGGCAGTAGATGTGCGTCGCGCTGTAAATCTGCAATGCGAAACTGCATATCGCCGGTTTGGCGGGTACCCAGTACTTCCCCTGGTCCGCGGATTTCAAGATCCTTTTCGGCGATTTTAAAGCCGTCGTTGGTCTCGCGCATAATCTTTAGACGCGCCGCGCCATTGCCCGACAGGGGAGCACTGTAGAGCAGCACACAGTGGCTGCTTTGACTGCCACGTCCGACGCGCCCGCGCAGCTGGTGCAATTGAGATAGACCTAAACGCTCGGAGTTTTCGATAATCATCAGGCTGGCATTGGGTACATCCACCCCCACCTCAATAACAGTGGTGGCCACCAGCAGATTGATTTCACCGGCTTTAAAGGCCTGCATCATCTGGACTTTTTCTTTTGGCTTTAGGCGACCGTGAATAAGGCCCACAGAGAGCTCTGAGAGCAGTAATTGCAGTTCCTGAGCTGTGGCCTCTGCAGCTTGGGCTTCGAGCACATCGGATTCTTCAATTAATGTGCAGACCCAATAGGCCTGGCGGCCATCCTGACAGGAGGCACGCACTCGTTCGATTACATCGTTGCGGCGCAGTTCGTTGAGCACCACGGTTTCAATGGGCTTGCGCCCTGGAGGCAGTTCGTCGATTACCGAACAGTCCAGATCGGCATAGGCGCTCATGGCCAATGTCCGTGGAATTGGCGTGGCAGTCATAATCAGCTGGTGAGGTGTGGAGCCCTCCTCATCAAGCTCAGCATCTATTACCGCGCCTTTTTTACGCAGAGCCAAACGCTGGTGCACACCAAAGCGATGCTGTTCATCGATAATGGTCAGACCTAAATTATGAAACTCCACCGCCTCTTGAAATAGCGCATGAGTGCCGATAACAATTTGCGCACTGCCGTCGGCAATCGCTGCCAGCTGAACTTCACGAGCTTTACCCTTTAGCTTGCCGGTGAGCCAGGCGATACGAATACCTAACGGCGCCAGCCAAGCTTCAAAATTGACTCTATGTTGCTCGGCGAGAATCTCGGTGGGAGCCATCAGCGCCGCCTGCATACCATTGGCCACAGCCTGCACCGCGCCCAGCGCGGCAACCACGGTTTTACCTGAGCCCACATCCCCCTGAATCAAACGCAGCATGGGTATAGGCTGGCTGATATCGGCACTGATATCACTGGCAACACGCTGCTGAGCGCCGGTGAGGGTAAAGGGCAGCTGCGCCAAAAAGCGGTCAGCGGCCGCTTGATCCGGCAGCAGTGCCGGTGCCGCCTGATGCTGAATTTTTTGCCGCAGACGCAGCAGACTTAAATGATGAGCAATTAACTCTTCGCTGGCCAAACGCTGTTGCGCCGGGTGTTCGCCCTCGGCGAGCAGATTGATTGCAGTGCCCGGCGGCGGATTGTGGAGCAGATGCAGGGCGTCGACTAAGGAGTAGTTCGAGTGACTGTTGGCCAGCTCGGCGGGCAGCCAGTCTTCAATACTGTGCTGTTCCAGCAGTTTTAAGGCTTGCCCACAAAGATCGCGAATACGCTGTTGGGTAACGCCCTCGGTGGCCGGATAAATCGGTGTTAGGGTTTCGGCCAGAGCCGGTGGCTGGGCCTGATTGAGTAGCTGATACTCCGGATGATACATCTCCAGCCCGGACTTCCCGCGGCGTACTTCGCCAAAGCAGCGCAGCTTGGTGCCCGTCTGCAAACTCTGTTGCTGGGCTTGATTAAAGTGGAAAAAGCGCAGTGTCATCAGGCCGCTGTGATCCTGTACACGACAGACCAAGCTGCGGCGGCGGCCAAAGACCACATCGCTGCCGCGGATTTCCCCTTCAATCACGACTTCGGTTAGGGGTTGCACGCCGCCGATGGCAGTAATTTTGGTGCGATCTATATAGCGCAAGGGCAGATGAAAAAGCAGATCTTGAACCGTATAGAGGCCAAGCTTTTGCAGTTTGGCAGACAGCAGTGGGCCGACTCCGCGAAGCTTTTCGACGCCGATACTATGTAGTGGAAGGGAGGTCATTAACTGAGTGTAATCCCGGCAAGGTTGCTGTCAACAATGGAGTGTTGGAAAAGACCAATACTCAATTCACGTTAGAGTTTCTTAACCGCTATACTGAGCGTTGATTGGTTGACCTTACTCCGTTCTGTAAGAGTCTCTTAGCTACCTTTGAGTTGACACTGATGATAGCCAAAATACACCCTATAGGAAACATAGATTGAAAATATTGTTCGCCGGCTGTGGCGATATAGGCAGTCGCAGTGCAGCCCGTTTAGTCGATGATTTTGATTGCTTTGGTTTAAAGCGCAATCCACAGACCCTGGCGGATTTTATCTCTCCCCTAGCCGGCAGCATGACCGATCTAGATCGCTTGGTAGAGGTCTTGAATCAGGGTTTTGAGGTAGTAGTCGCCACTTTAACGCCAGATGGATTTACCCCCGAGGCCTATCAGCGCGCCTATGTGGACAGCGCCAAAACACTGGCCGAAGCCATGACGCTTGCAACAACTGTACCCAAGTTAGTGATCTGGGTCTCCAGCACCAGTGTCTATGGCGATTGCGGTGGTGACTGGGTGAATGAGCAGTCGCCGACCACAGCCCTAAGCTTTTCTGGGAAGTTACTACTCGAGGCAGAGCAGCAGATCGCCACCTTGCCCTGTGCCACAGTCATTGTTAGGTTTTCCGGTATCTATGGGCCGGGGCGCACCCGTATGCTCGATCAGATTATTGCCGGCAAGGGCCGTCCGGCGCAGCCCCAACAGTGGAGCAATCGGATTTACAGTGAGGACTGTGCGGGAGTGTTGGCACATTTGGTTCGCGCTTTTGATGCAGGTAAAGCGCTAGAGAGCCTCTATATAGGCACTGACTGCGTCCCAGTTACCCAACACGACTTACGTATTTGGCTGGCACAGCAATTAGAAGTCGAGCTCGTGGATGAGATTGTTGAGCAAAAAGCCATTCGCCGCTGTAGCAATCAGCGGCTCTTAGATAGTGGCTATGAATTTCTTTACCCCAGTTATAAAGAGGGCTATCAATCGTTAATTGACGCCCGCCTTAAATAACCAAAATACCATCCATCTCAACCTGAGCACCTTTGGGCAGTTCACTGACACCAATGGCGGCGCGGGCCGGATAGGGCTGTTGGAAATACTCGCCCATAACCTGATTCACTGTAGCGAAGTTGCTTAGATCGGTAAGGAAGATATTGAGTTTAACGATATTGCTCAGATCACCACCGGAGGCAGCGCAGACTTCACTGAGGTTGTCGAATACCTGGCGGATTTGCACGCCGATATCTCCCTCAATCAATTCCATGGTATCGGGGATCAGAGGAATCTGCCCAGATAAGTAAACCGTGTTATTGACCTTTACGGCCTGAGAATAGGTGCCTATAGCGGCTGGGGCTTTGTCTGTATGAATTACGGCTTTATTGGTCACGATCGTCT
>JAFMBU010000106.1 GCA_017858295.1 Porticoccaceae bacterium
CCGTTCTCGGTAATGTTTTTGCCCAGTGTCCAGATTGCCGGCCAAGTGCCAACGCCTTGAGGTAGCTTAGCTCTTACGTCGACGCGACCATAGGTAAAGGCATATTTCGAATTAAGTCGCGCAGAGGTGAACTGCTTTGTACGATTTTGGTCAGTATAGCTTTCTCTTATGGCGGCAATCTTTAATGTTCCATCACTGACATAAGCGTTTTCAATGCGGTCGGTGTAATGCTGTATTTCGCCGTTGTACCAGCTATTGCCATCGGGCAGACGGGTCTGGTGAAACCATTTTTCTGAATCTATAGCCCGGGGGCCAACTGGTGTGGTTGGAGTAGTGGGCGTAGTAGGACTAGCGGCAATCACTGTGACAGTTCGAGTTGCAGTTGCAGAATTACCAGAGTTGTCAGTAGCAGTGTAAGTCACAGTATATACACCCACTTCATCGGCGACTGTCATTGACGTATCAACTGTAACACTCCCATCTACCGCATCAGTGGCTCTTGCGCCAGAATCCGTATAGTTGCTGCCCTGCTCAATCGTCAGGCTCAGAGACCCTATCACTGTGATCGTCGGTGCCGTTGTGTCAGCAGGAGTAGTAATCGGCTCTGGGTTTGATTGCATTGAACCGCCACCGCCTCCACCACAGGCCAAAAGTCCGCCAAATATAATTGTTGCCGTTGTAGCAGCCAGTCGAAACGCATTGCGGCGCAACCAGTTTGTTTTTATTGTCATGGAAATCTCTTATTTATTATTTGTTTTAGAACCGCTCTCACTCCGTATTCTCTAACAAAGTACCTACTTAATGCGAGCAACCTGCGCCAGATGGTCTAGTAGGCGCGCCGATTGGGTATGTATAAATACTAACTGTGCCCTGAATTGGATTTATGCTGTCTCTGCCACAGCCTTAACTGTTTTGCTACAATGCGCCGCGTTCTCAGTAGACTTATCCAAGGTCCTCACCCTATGTCCGATCAATATGTTTCTTGCGCACTGTATAAATTTGTCACCTTGCCAAATTATGTTGCTCTGCGCTCGCCACTACTCAAGGTCATGACCGATAATCAGGTGTTTGGCACACTGCTGCTGGCCAGAGAGGGCATTAATGGCACTGTATCTGGTACGCGTGAGTCGGTTGATGTGCTGCTCAACTGGTTGCAACAGCAGCCGGGCTTGGAAAATATCGACTGCAAAGAGTCATACCACAGTGAAATTCCCTTCTACCGCACCAAGGTAAAACTGAAGAAAGAAATTGTGACCATGGGTGTTGAAGGCATAGACCCGAAAAGGTCGGCTGGCACCTATGTGAAACCTGCCGATTGGAATGCGCTGATCGCCGATCCCGATGTGTTGGTGGTAGATACTCGCAATGACTACGAAGTGGAAATTGGCACCTTTGCCAATGCGGTCAATCCCAAAACCAAAACCTTTCGTGAATTTCCCGCCTGGGCTGAGCAGAATCTCGACCCTAAGAAAAACAAAAAAATTGCCATGTTCTGCACCGGCGGTATCCGCTGTGAAAAATCTACGGCCTATATGAAAGAGCAGGGCTTCGATGAGGTCTATCACCTTCAGGGCGGAATTCTCAAGTATCTCGAAGAAGTGCCCAAAGAGCAGACCCTATGGGACGGCGAATGCTTTGTCTTTGATAATCGCGTTGCTGTGGATCACGACCTTAAGCGCGGTTCCTATGACCAGTGTCACGCCTGTCGCATGCCGATCACCGAAGAAGAGATGGACCATATCAATTATCAGGAGGGCCTCTCCTGTCACCACTGTTTTGGCAGTGTCGATGAAGAGCAGCAACAGCGCTTCGCCGAGCGCCAGAAGCAGGTCAAGCTGGCCAAAGCCCGGGGTGAAGAGCATATAGGCAATGCCGCTCTGGAAGCCACTGAACGGCGCAGAGCGGAAAAGAGCGCAGCAAAGAAAGCCTCGCGAGACCGCCAGTCATAATGCCAGTACTAGTACTTAGCTGGGCGGACTGAGCCAGCGCAGTTTAAAGTTGGCCTCAGGGCTCTGCCCCAGTTTATCCACCAGCCAAGGCAATAATTCAGTCATCTGCTGTTCCAGCATCCAGGGTGGATTGACCACAATCATGCCCGACCCCGTCATGCCGAAACGATTGTTCGCTTGCAGCACATTGAGCTCTATCTGCAGGGTTCCTGGCAGCCCCGCGCTGGAGAGTTTGCGTTGCAAGAAATCCACATCGTTGCTGTGAACCACCGGATACCAGATGGCAAAGGTGCCGGTTGCCCAGCGCCTGATACCGTCCACAATCGCCTTAACCACATCCGCATATTCATGATCTAGCTCGTAGGGTGGATCGATTAAAACCATACCGCGCCGCTCCAATGGGGGCAGTGCCCCTTTTAATTGGGCGAAGCCGTCGACTTTAAGTACCTGAGTGCGTCGATCCCGAGTGAACAATTCTTGCAATAGTACAAAATCAGCCGGGTGCAATTCGCTAAGTAATAAACGGTCTTGGGGACGGCAGAGTTCTTTAGCTAGCAGTGGACTGCCTGGATAGTGGCGCAGTTCGCCATCGCTATTGAGCGCTTTTAAAATATCCAGATAGGCTTGCATAGCAGCTGGAACATCTCCGTCCCAGAGCCGTTTGATACCCTCTAAATACTCGCCGGTTTTATCCATCTCTTTTGACTGCAGGTCGTAGCAACCGGCACCGGCGTGGGTATCTATGTAAACGAAGGCTTTGTCTTTGATTTTGAGGGACTGCAAAATCAGCGACTGGACAGCGTGCTTTAAAACATCTGCATGGTTGCCGGAGTGAAAGCTGTGACGGTAGGAGAGCATAGGAATTCAATGTTCTGGCTTGGGACGCGCAGTGTAAATCACCTGAGGTAAAAAGATAGCAACTGTGCAGCAATGCAAAAGCCGCGCAGTTAAATAATAACTGCGCGCCCAGTGGCAATCTCTACGTTGGTTGGGTCTCTACTGCGCCAGTTGCTGAGTCCTCGGGGATGAGCTGTGCTGAAAGGATGCAATCTGAGCTGCTTGAACAGTCATCTGCTGACGCATAGCCAGCAGTTCAGCCTTAAAAATTGCATTTTGTTTGAGCAATAAATTTAGAGCGGTTTGCTGTGTTTGAGCCTCAACATGGCCGCGCTGCAATTCGGCCAATAGAAGTGGCGTTAGCAAGTGGTAAAACACCGATAGGGGCTCGCCGTCAGCGTCAAATTTCACTAGTTCCGGCAGTATTTTAGCCACCTCTTCTGCAATTAGACCGAACTGCATCGGAAAAGCACCGTTTTCGTCTGCCTGTTTGTAGCGGAAGGTCACGGGTCGCAGCTGTAAAATTTTCTCGCTAAGGGTCTCCAGAGGTTGGATGTCTTGCTTAAAGCGCTGTGACGAGGGCAGGGTGCCCAGTTGACCATTTGAGTTGATATAGACCGCAGCACCGCCACTAGCGGTAACCCCAGAGATCCCAGCAATATAGGTACCAAGATGTTTGCCCTGAGTACCCATGCGAATAATATAGGACTCGGTATTGGCGCCCGCCGATGCCACATAGATATTGTGACTGCCAGAGGTCAGGCCAAGGCCAGCCTGATAGCCGATGGAGGAATTGTAATCTCCAGCAACCAGATTCATCGACGCCTGATGTCCGATGGCGGTATTGCCACTGCCGGTGGTTTTATTTAGCGCGTAATAGCCACCGGCGACATTGTCATTGCCGGAGACATTGTTATACAGAGTCGACTCTCCCCAGGCGGTGTTGTGATTGCCGGATAGATTACCAAATAGCGAATCTTCACCTATGCCGGTATTGTGCGCGCCGATAGTGTTGCTGGTGAGCACCGATTCGCCAATTGCCGTGTTTTGCCAGCCAGTGATATTGGCGGCAAGGGTCTGATAGCCAAAGGCGGTATTGGAGGTGCCGCCTTTGGTATAGGTCGCGGTTGGCCCGGTATTGTTGGTCAGCGCGCGATAACCTACGGCGGTATTATAGTAGCCGGTAACATTGCTATACATCGCCTCAACACCGGTCGCAGTATTGAAATACCCCGTGGTATTTGAGAACAGCGCTTGTACACCGCTGGCGGTATTGTCATGGCCAGTGGTATTCATATACAGCGTCTGAGTCCCTATAGCGGTATTGTCACTAGAGGTCTTGCTGTTGCCCAGAGCTAAAAATCCCACCGCCGTATTGTTGTTGCCAGTGGTGTTGTTGAGCAGCGCCTCTGGGCCCATGCCGGTGTTCCGTGAGCCGGTGGTGTTGTATTGCATGGCCAAATTGCCATGGGCGGCATTCCAGCTGCCAGTGGTCGTGTGCTGCATCGCCTTAAATCCGGTGGCAGTGTTCGCCTGACCAGTGGTTTTATCCAGCAGAGTTTCACAGCCGGTGCCGGTATTGTAGGGCGCCGCGGAATCGGTGGTTATGCAGGTTGCCTGAGCAGTTATGGGGAAAAGTAACATTAGGCACAGCGCCAGAAAATATTTTTGAATGATTGTTAAGTTGCGATAAATGAATAAGATACATAGCTTGGAGTATGGAGTAGAGGTTGTGGTGGAGGCCTGCATGACAAATTCCTTTTTAATTGTTTTTGTGTCTATCAGCTAATACGCGACGGAGCTAAGGTGCTTCAGTTTGTTGTGGCTCTTTTTGCTTTTTTAGATTATTGACAATGCGCTTAAAAGATCAGTAGTAATGTATAACCATCAATATCCTTTGGTAACGTAAAAAAACTATAAAAACCAGGATCGAGCCATGCCAGGAATCATCAATGACTTAACCGTCGCCGGAACACTCTTTTTGCGCGCTAGTGCAAGAAAGCTATTATCAAAAAATGATCCTGAACCGGATCTGGATACATTTTCTGCGGCCATGCAGAATCTTCTAAATCAAGCTCCTCAAGGTTTGGTCAAAGACTATGAATGGTTAGATCTTCCCGGGAATCGCCCACCTTGGGTGGCTTCTGGCATCAACCTGGAAGCAGGAGATAATATTAGCTGCTTTATGGACGGCCGGGTGTTTGCCAGCAAGCCCTTGGATATTTGGTTGGGTCTCGCACTGCAGGTTTGGTACAAGGTGGGCGATGGCGATATCTTTAGAGGGACTCATAGTAGCCATTCTTTTACTGCCAAAGAAAGTGGGCCGCTGCAGTTTGGCAACTACTTTCCCAATGACTGGGAGAACCTGCAGGGCGAGCGCCAACAGAACGACAAGATCTATCAAACCTCTAGTGGTATGTCGCGAATTTTAATTATTCGCTGGCGTAAACCGGCAATTGAGTGTCTCAGAGAAGTACTGAATCTTGGTGATTACGAAGATAGATTAAAGTCTGAAATTGAGCGCATAGAGGTCGGTGACACTACCCCTAAAGGCTGGTCTTATCTGTGGAATATTGGGCAGAGTAATATTTTTCGCAGGCAGCCGTCGGCGACTGCCGATGACTGCATCCATTGCCAAACTCAGGGTGACACCGGAATTCTGCAAAAAGATGTGGATATGGTGCTAGACGAGAATACTGAAATAAGCTGGAAATGGTGTGTCGATCAACTGCCTTCAACACTGCGTGAAGATACAGTCCCCAGTCATGACTACCTGAGTATCGCCATTGAATTTGATAATGGTAGAGATATCACCTACTACTGGAGCAGCACATTACCGGTGGGCACCGGCTATGACTGCCCGCTGCCGAACTGGAAGGGCAAGGAATATCACGTCGTTATTCGCAGCGGCAAAGAGGGGCTCGGCGAATGGAAGGATGAACGACGGAATCTGTTCGATGATTACAAACAGTACATGGGCGAGCCACCGGCTCGTATTGTACGCGTATGGTTAATTGCCAACAGTGCCTTTCAACGCAATAGAGGTGACTGTAAATATGCCGATATTGTTCTGCATAATAAGCAACCGCTAAAGGTTCTCTAAAAGGAGAGCTCTTTAAAGGAGAGTTCTTTAAAGGGGAGGACGTTAATAGCTAATCGCAGTTAGGGGCAGTGATGTCTAGTAAGGCTCACTCCCACCTCAGAACAACCTTGCTGT
>JAFMBU010000107.1 GCA_017858295.1 Porticoccaceae bacterium
CTGAGAGAGTGTAACCAACCGAAGGATCTCCTTGCAGATTGCCAGAGACCTTTCGACTGCGCTCAGGACCTAATGCCCGATCCACCCTAGATTTCCTAACCACAAATCGCTATTGTCCTTGCCATCAAGAGTAAATCACTCCCTGAGGCGGCTATGAAAATCCACCAGGTCTATACCGAAAGCGTACTGCGCAACTTCACCTATCTAATCGAATTAGACAATGGCTCCGCTCTGGTGATCGACCCCTGGGACGCCGCAGAGATCAACAGTCTTTTGCAGCACAAGCAGTTGCGTCTGAATGCGATCATCAACACCCATGAGCACTGGGATCATACCCAAGGTAATCCCGAGTTAATCGCTGAGCACGGCTGCGAGGTTTGGGCGCACAGCAATGGTCAGGGAAAGGTCCCAGGCCTGAGCCGCATGCTAACGGCTGGTGAACTTATCGACCTAGACTCGGGTGCTCAATTGCAGGTGTTGGATACCCCAGGCCATACCTATGCTCACCTGTGTTTTTTAGTGCTTGAGCAGGGCACTGCGGTGGCTGTCTTTACCGGCGACACATTATTTAATGCGGGAGTGGGTCACTGCCGCGGCGGTGATGTTGATTCGCTGTACCAGACTATTTCTGAGCAATTTCACAGTCTCGATAACAATGTGCTGGTCTACCCCGGGCACGACTATCTGGAGAATAATCTGCGCTTTACCCTCAGTGTAGAGCCGGATAATCAACAGGCTCAGGCCTGGTTGCCTCGCGCCGTGGCTGCGGATCCCACTGTAACTCCTCTGGTCACCTGCATAGGTGATGAGCGAGAATTTAATAGCTTTTTTCGTTTGGCTAATGCGCAGATTCGCGAAGGTTTGGGCTCTGTGGATGCAACCGATAAAGAGGTCTTTATTAAGCTAAGGTCACTGCGTGATAATTGGTAGGTCGGTAAATAAAAATCTCGAATTAAGATTAAATTATGCTTATAAGCTATTAATTTAAATCACTTAATTTGGATCATTTAAGTAAGTCTATTGCAATCATTACGGCAAAGCTGAAGCTGATTATCAGTCCAATGGCAGGTACAACTATGGGTACCCGAATGCCCTCTGATTCAGCCTGTTCTTCAGTGGTCAATTTGATTTGAACCAACGCCGTATTGACCACCACAGCTATGATCAAAATCATCAGCGAAGTGGTTTCGGCGAGACTTTCAATAGCGTAACTCAGTGCCAAAATAGACACCAAGAACATGACCAAAAGCGTGGCTTTGATCGGCGTTTGGGTGCGCGGATTGATATCCGCCATAAAGTGTAATTGCTTGGGAACCAGTGACTGACGGCTCATGCCGTACAAGACTCGCGAGGCCATAATCATCTGTATTAGACCGCCATTAACAATGGCTAAAAGACTGATCAGGCTAATCAATGTTGCGTCGGATCCTGTTTTTGAAGCATAGATATAGGTCAGTGGTGCGCCCTGTTGTCCGAGCTGTTGTGGAGACACAGCTAACACCGCGGCAAGGGTCACCAAACAGTAAATCAATGTGGTCAACACCAGGGTGACAATGATCGCTCTGGGCAGATTTTTTTTAACATCCACAACTTCCTCCGCAACATTAACCATATCCTCAAAGCCTATAAAGGCATAAAAGGCGAGAAAGGATCCACTCAGAATCCCCAGCCACATGGTGCTGTTAAGTCCCGGATTGAATTCATTAAGGCGCACGGGAAATGTCGCCAGGTCACTGCGTGTGACCCAGACTATCAGTATCAAACCGGCAATTTCAATTAGGGTGATTACTGCTGCGGTTATAACTGACTGGCCAATGCCCCAAATTGCCAGCAGTCCAAGGGTTGCGGTAATCGCGATTATGGCGATCCATTCGGGGATCGGAACAAATACCTGCAGATAACCAACAAAGCCATTGGCCAGTGCCGCAGCTGAAATACAGCCATTGAGAACCACAAGAACTCCAATAGCGACCGTCAGGCTCTTTTTATTAAACGCCTGCTGCACATAGACCGCCTCACCTGCGCTCTTTGGATAGCGGCTGGAGAGTTCTGCAAAGGCGAGGGCAGTAAAAGCCGATAGTATGGCTGCGGCGACAAAGGACAGTGGTGCGAGCATATCGGCCCGAGCTGCAACCTTGCCCACCAGGGCATAGATACCGCCGCCAATGGTGGTGCCTAGGCCATAGAGAATCAGCATAGGCAAGGTTAGCGAACGTTTGAGTTGACTATTAATACTGGGCAAAAGGGCCTCCCCGCGGTTCAGTATCTGAGGCTAGTTTGGTTTTATAGTAGACCAGATATCCCAGTATCCGAGGGCTCTTAACCTCTATTACAACCCACATGATCAATAAAATATTCACCAATAGGGTGGGGAATAAGTCGGTTTTGGAGTCTTATAGAGTATGCCCGTTGACAAATTGCGCTTAATTGCTCTTTTTACTGATACGCAGGGCACACCGTAATAAGGATTATTAGGTAAATGCTAGCCTCAGGATTGAGGTTAGAAAACGGATGTATGGGTGACAAGGTGAGTCATAAACAGCGAGACATAGAGCAGTTTGACCCGATGGCAGATAAACAGATTCTGTTGGATCGGGATAGGCTCGAAATAGAGGGACTGATTTTGGATATGACAGCCGCAGGCGCGGGTATTACTCGGGCCGAAATCGATCAACTGTACAAAGACACATCCAATGAATTGCGCCGCCTGCTGGTGCGCAAACTGGGTGATGAAGAGGGCGCTGAGGCCCTAGCTAAAGATGCTTATCTGAAGCTGCTGCGGATTAAGCACAATCAGGATGTTGGCGATCTGCGTCACTACCTGTTTAGTATGGCCGTTAGGCTGGCGCTAAATGTGTTGCGCAAACGCAAGATGGACAGCCAGTACTACGGCCACAGGGAAAAGTCGGCGCAGATATTAACCCAGGACAGCAGTGCCTACCGCGTGCTGCTCGATGAGCTCAAACGCGAGACGCTCAAGGAGAGCATTGCCCAGCTGCCAGAAAAGACCCGCTATATCTATCTGCTTCATGAATTTAAGCACTTACCTGCGGACGAGATTGCGCGTCAGCTGGATGCCTCTGAGGCTGTCGTAGCGACGCATATCGACTGCGCCAGAGGACAGACAGAAAAGGCCCTAACTGAATTTGCCTTAATGGATGTCTGATAAACCCCCCATTGATAAAACTCGAGCGGCACTTAAAAATCTCGAACCCTGGGCCGATGACGAAATCAGCCGTCTTGAGAAGACCTTTGCCGTTCAGCGACCTTCTGATGATATAGCAGCAAGAGCCCCTAGATCTCGGAGCTCTATAGTTAAGCGTGTTTTGGGGAGGTTGAAAAAGGGCAGTTTTTCCGCCGGGTTTGTTTTAGGTCTGGCCTCTGGTTTGACTCTATCGGCGTTAATTGTTCTGCTATAGATGCATAAATTGAATTAAACCCATCACCTGATTAATCCATTTTAAGTACGCTTGAAGCTTGTTACCTTGGGGTAACAGGGTAATAGGGTGAAAAGCCGCCAATCCTGAAATAGGTTGGCGGCCTTGGTTTATTACTGAGTACTAGTGTCTAGCTCTGGTACTCGGTATTGACCACCACCACATCCACATCCAGTGCAGAAATAACCCGTTCAGCTGTATTACCTCTGCGCGTGGCGGTCTGCCCAGTCTGTCCCAGAGTGCCCATAATCACTAAGTCTGCGTTGATTTCTTGCGCTGTCTTAGCGACGGCTTCATCTGTATAGCCTGGCACCACATGAATATTCTTTGACGGCAGATTGGTCTCTTTTGCCAACTTGCCGCGGTCCGGATAATTCATCGAATCTTTCCACGCATTGACCACATGCAGTTCGGCGCCATAGTGCTCAGCGAGCCATTTGCCGCGGGCGAGGATGTTGGCATTCAAGAGTCGCTGTTGATCGCCAATGGCCTGAAAGTTAACTGCGGCCAATATGGTTTTACGCTGCTCAGCGGCACCTGGGCGCACCAAAATAACCGGACAGGTGGCTTTCTTGAGGACTTTCCACTTTGACTCGGAGAAAGTCAGTCGTAGAGTGTGTTTTTTCTTCTTCTGGATCGGCAGTAAGATCACATCGGCGCCAAAACGATTGGCGGATTTAAGAATTGAACGCTGCCATTCGCTGGACCAAGAAATTTCGATCTGATAATCCAATCCTTCTTTCTTTAAGGGCGCGTGGATCTCATCTTCAAACCACTGACTATTTTTAAATAGAGAGTCATTGGTGGCTCGGGTGTCGATGCTTTCGCTGTCGACAGCGACAAAAATATACAGAGTCGGTGAGGGTTTGCGAAAGCGTGCTGTAATAATGGCGCGCTGCAGGGCTATATGTTCGCTGGCGGTAGGGTCTACGACTACAAAGACTCTCTCTTGGTCTGACTTCATGTATTGCTCCTTGTTGGCGGGTTTTCTTCGAATGGGGCTTAAGCTGGGTAAAATAGACTTGGATAAAAATGAGCCTGAAAATTATGGACGTTATCACAGGAAAATTATAGATCAGCATCAATGGTAACGTTGGCTATAAATGAATAGATCACTTTGCCTGCCAGCCCGAGGATAAAGTTGCGGTCGCTCTGTTGCCTCACTTACACTTGAGGACGTCTTAAAGCTAACTCAATCCATTGTTGCGTGCTGAAAAAGCTGCAATAAATAATAATAAAAGTGCTGTAGCGCGCTAATAAAGGATATTTGACACTGTGAACAATCCAGCCTTGCAGATTACTTCCCCACTGGCGGCAGCGGTGATTAGCGTCGACGTGAAAGTCGGCGAGCCAGTCGCGAAAGGCCAACCACTGGTCAATCTCGAATCCATGAAGATGCAGACTCTGGTAACTGCACCAGAAGACGCTGTGGTTACAGCTGTCCTGGTGGCAAATGGGGATACTATTCAGGTGGGACAGATGCTGTTTGAAATTGAGGCTACTAGTGCGGCCTCTCAGTCCACTGCGCAAGGGGCTGCAGAACAGCCGGCTTCTGGCAGCTTACTTGAAGAGCTGCAAGCTCAACTGGCCTATTCATCGGATGTTATGCGTGGGGACGCAGTTCAGCGTCGACATAAGAAGGGTTATCGCAGTGCCCGTGAGAATCTCGCCGATCTCTGTGACAAAGACTCATTTGTCGAATATGGTCAGCTCGCCGTGGCCGCTCAGCGTGAGCGCAAAGATGCCGAATCCTTAAGGGTAGAAACGCCCGGAGATGCGGTGATAACCGGTCTGGCCACCATCAACAGTGCTGAGTTTGGCACTCAGGCCAGTCAGGTCGCGGTGATTGTCAACGACTACTCGGTGCTGGCGGGGACTCAGGGTTATTTTCACCACAAAAAAATTGATCGCATACTGGACCAGGCTGGCAAGTTCGGCTTTCCAGTGGTGATGTACACAGAGGGTGGTGGCGGTCGACCCGGCGATACAGATGTTAAGACCCAGATCGCCGGTTTGGATGTGCCCACCTTCGCCCGCTGGGCGAGTCTGAGCGGTCAGGTACCGCTGATTGCTGTGAACAATGGCTATTGCTTTGCCGGTAATGCCGCACTGTTTGGCTGCGCCGATATTCGTATTGCCACAAAAACCTCATGGATCGGTATGGCTGGTCCGGCGATGATTGAGGGCGGCGGACTGGGTCGCTTTGCGCCTACAGAGATTGGACCAATTGCTATTCAAGCTGAAAATGGTGTGGTCGATCTGGTGGCGGATAATGAGTCTCATGGAACATATTTAGCACAGCAATGCCTAGGCTATTTCCAAGGCGATAAACAATCCTGGGACTGCGCTGACCAAGATCAACTGCGGAAAATGATGCCTCTGGATAGACGCTTTGTTTACGATATTCGCTCGATTATTCAGGGCCTCGTAGACACAGATAGTTTTACTGAATTATCCCAGCCCTATGGTTCAGGCATTGTTACCGGCTTTGTTCGCATTGAAGGCGTGGCCATGGGTCTGATCGCCAATGACTGCAGAGTCTTGGGCGGTGC
>JAFMBU010000108.1 GCA_017858295.1 Porticoccaceae bacterium
CCTGTCATCCTGAGCGAAGCCGAAGGATCTCCCGCAGACTGGCTGAGATCCCTCCACTGCGGTCGGGATGACAGTTGGGTCGCGGTCGGGATGACAGTCGGGTCGCGGTTGGGATGACAGTTGGATTGCGGCGGACGACTCCCAAACCTGTCATCCTGAGCGAAGCCGAAGGATCTCCCGCAGACTGGCTGAGATCCCTCAACTAGGGTCGGAATGACATAATGCCAGCCCTTCAGGCAAAACAACTTAAGACGCTATCGCCATCTTTTCAGTATTCTCACTGTAAAACAGCTCCTCAAGTCGATCCCCTTCAGTCATCAAGTATTCGAAAGAGGACAATGATGCTTTCGACCCTTCACCCATGGAAATAATAATCTGCTTATAGGGCACAGTAGTCACATCGCCACAGGCATAAATGCCGGCTTCCGATGTTTGGCATTTCTCGTTAATTACAATCTCACCAAAACGGGTCTTCTCAACCAGGTCACCCAAAAAGACACTGTTGGGTATCAGGCCAATCTGCACAAAGATGCCATCCAATTTGAGACTGTGTTCCGTGTCTGTAGCGCGATCAATATACTCAATCGCTGAGACCTTACCATTGGTGGCAGTGATCTCCTTGGTGGCAACATTCTTGTGAATGGTAATGTTGGGCTTAGCCATAGCCTTATCCACTAGTATTTGATCGGCTTTAAGGTCCGGCATAAATTCAAATACATTGACCGATTTAACCATGCCTGCCAGATCCAATGCCGCTTCGATCCCTGAGTTGCCGCCGCCAATTACCGCAACATCTTTGCCTTTAAAGAATGGACCGTCGCAGTGAGGGCAGTAGGCTACGCCATTGCCCACATTCTCCTTTTCACCCGGGACACCCAGCTCGCGCCAGTTGGCACCAGTGGCGATAATCAGGGTTTTGGTGAAGATTTTCTCCCCGGAGGAGAGAGTGACAGTCTTGATATCGCCGCCCTCAACCTCTGTGACCTTAAGATATTCCTTAAAGGTAATTTCATATTCATTCATATGAGATTGAAGAGCACCGGACAATTCGGGGCCGGTGGTCTTAGACACTGAGATAAAGTTCTCGATGCCCATGGTATCTTTTAGCTGGCCGCCAATACGGTCAGCGACCAAGGTGACTTTTAACCCTTTTCGGGCACTGTAAATCGCTGCGCTAGCACCTGCGGGTCCGCCGCCGATAATGGTCACATCTTGCAGGGGCAGGGACGCCTGATCGCTGCTGCTCAGAGCTGCTGGCGGAGCGCGCTGGATCAACTTGTCAATCAGCTGAGCTGTATCCACTTTACCATTAGCGAATAACTCGCCATTTAGATAAACGCTGGGCACACCTTGAATATCACGCTCTTTGATCAGCGTTTGGTAGTGGCCACCATCGATCATCTCGGTGCTGATGTTAGGGTTTAGCAGTGCAAACTGATTCAACGACTGCACAACATCTGGGCAGTTGTGACAGCTGAGGCTAATAAATACCTCAAAATGTAGTTCTTCCTCGACGCCGGCAATAAGTTTTTTAACGCTGTCATCGAGCTTTAATGGGGTACCAGAGGCATGCAGTATGGCCAGTATCAACGAGTTAAATTCATGGCCGCTAGGAATACCTGAAAAACGAATTCCTGTATCAACGCCATCGGCTTGCATAAGAAAGCTGATGGGACTGCGCAACAGACCGTCCATATCCCTTTGTTCAAGTTGAATATGCTCACTCTGCTTTGAGATGTCGCTTAAAAACGTGACTAATTCAGCGCGTTTTTCGTGCTCACCGGTTTGCAACACAAAGGTCACAGCCTTCTGCATATTGGCGGTGTAGCCTTTGACAGCTTGTAAGATCTCATTGGTTAACATACTGCGGTTCCTCTGGTAAAAATACGAATAGTAATTAATACAGATAGTAATTGAGGTCAAAAATTAGGCCCTGAGAAAAAAGCCTCAGAGCCTAATTTACTTGCCATTTAAATAGCTAATGGACTTATACAATAAAACGCATTTTGCAGGTGCTTAGATCTTGCCAACCAGATCCAAAGATGGCGCCAATGTAGCTTCGCCTTCTTTCCAAGCAGCTGGACATACTTCACCTGGGTGAGCGGCAACATACTGTGCAGCTTTAACTTTGCGCAGCAGATCTTCCGCGTCACGGCCAATACCTTCAGCAGTGATTTCCATTGCCTGAACAATACCGTCTGGATCCACAATAAAAGTACCGCGGTTTGCAAGGCCTTGATCTTCACGCATAACGTCAAAATCGCGACAAATTTGACCCGTTGGATCGCCAATCATGGTGTATTGAATCTTGCCGATAGTCTCTGAAGAGTCGTGCCATGCTTTGTGTGTGAAGTGAGTGTCAGTAGACACTGAGTAAACTTCAACACCGCGTGACTGCAGCTCTGCATAGTGATCAGCAACATCGCCAAGCTCAGTTGGGCAAACAAAGGTAAAGTCGGCGGGGTAAAAGAAAAAGATCGACCACTTGCCAGCAATATCCTTTTCTGAAACTTCAATAAATTCTCCTGCTTTGAAGGCAGATGCATTGAAAGGTTTAACTTTTGTGTTAATAAGTGCCATGGTGGGCTCCTTGTTGGGGTTAGTGTTATTGAGTTGGTGGCTAGTAAGTCGTTTTCAAGACCTGTTACTTAAACTCTGACGACACTATAAGAGTATCTTGTAGTTCGTTAAAGTTGATTGTTTATATTGTTACGTTCTATTTAATAGATTATATTAGCCTTAGAATAAAACAATCTCTACAGCATGCTCCACTTGGGTGATATTTTCATGATCTCGACTAAACAACTTTCCTATGCCCTAGCAGTAGAGCGCACTTTACACTTCAAAAAGGCCGCCGCCGACTGCAATATCAGTCAGTCGGCACTGAGCACAGCACTGAGGGAGTTGGAGCGCCAGCTAGGGTTACAGATATTTGAGCGGGACAACAAGAAGGTGCTGGTGACACCCACCGGACGAGAAATACTCGATCGGGCGCGGAGCATCATCTCTCAGGTCAATGAGTTGCAGCAGTTGGCGGACAATCAGCAGTTGCCCCTGAGCTTTCCCATTACTGTGGGTGTGATTCCGACAATTGCGCCTTATCTACTGCCGAAACTTTTTCCATTGCTAAACAAGCTGCACCCGGGCGCACAGCTGACCATTGTTGAGGAGCAATCCCATGTGTTGGTGGATATGGTCAAGCGTGGGGAAATCGATACCGCAGTGCTGGCAATGCCTTTTCCCTGCGAAGGGTTGCTGAGTTTGGAGTTTTGGCAGGAAGACTTTTATTGGATCGCCCTCAAGGGTGAAAAGCACACCAATCAAACGGAAATCACCAGCAATGAGTTAATTGATAGCCGCCTGATGCTGCTCAGTGAAGGGCACTGTCTTAAAGATCATATTCTCGCAGCCTGTAATTTTCCCGAGCAGACCGCCAATCATGGCTTTGGGGCCACTAGCTTGCATACCTTAGTACAAATGGTATTGGGCAACTTGGGAACCACCCTTATCCCAGAGATGGCCCTGGAGCAGCTTACCCGTCAAAGTGATCAGCTCACCGCAGTGCATCTCAATGAGCCCAGTCCACATCGCAGCCTGTCATTTATTATTCGACCTAATTACACCCGTATTGCCTGTGTTGAAGCGTTGATTAAGGTCTGTAAGCGGGCGCTTTAAGTTTAGAGGCACGCGGTAATGGCGAATATTTTTTTAGTCTTATGGTGCGATGGTAGTTGGTGCAGTAGATAGTAGGGCTGGGGAAATATGCACCGTGCTGCGTAGCTCGGAGAGGGCTCTTTAAGTCAAATTAGCTGTTTTTTTTATTGAAAATAATGATCAGTTTAAATTCTGGGTGTTACTTTTAGTGTTGCAAAGATCCAATGCCCTTAACCTCTTGGTTGTAGCTTTTTAGCAGTCTTTGGCAGTTACCGGAGCTACCAGCTTTAGATGTGACGCTTGATATTGTCATTAAATGTCTACTCCCTATACATATTGCAAAAAATATGTATAGATAATCCATATAAATATACATATACTGCCTCTAATGTATAGAAATAGCTGGAAATGGATATGGCAGTTAACCTCAATCCCAATGACACCCATCTTGCACCTTTACCCCTGAAGGGTGAAAGCGGTTTAGAGTCAGTAGCACTGCTCAAACAGGTAGCACAAGCTCACCGCTATTTGGCAGAGCTGAAAGGCGTTGCCAAAACCATCCCCAATGAAGCTATTCTAATTTCTACCTTGAGCATGCAAGAAGCCAAGGACAGTTCTGCTATCGAGAATATATTTACCACCCATGATCAGCTGTTCCAGTCGCAAGTGCTGGGTGGGCAGCAGGTCAACCAAGCCACAAAAGAGGTTGAGAACTATCGGCGGGCCTTGTGGGAAAGCTACCAGCAAACCACAGGGTCAGGGCTGATTCGGTTAAATGACATACTTGCTGCACAAGAAATTGTAGAACCCACTAAACCAGGGCTGAGAAAAACACCCGGCACAGTGATTGGTAATGCCAGTACAGGCAAGGTTATTTACACACCGCCTCAGCACCCCGATGATATCCAGTCGTTGATGACTAACCTGGTTGAATATATCAACGATGATAGTCTTTCTGATCTGGACCCCTTGGTTAAAATGGCAATCATTCATCATCAGTTTGAGAGCATTCATCCATTTTATGATGGTAATGGTCGAACAGGGCGTATTCTGAATATTCTGTATCTGGTAAAAAATCAGCTGTTGGATTTGCCTATTTTGTATTTGAGCCGTTATATCGTCGAAACGAAAGACGATTACTATCGACTGTTGCAATCTGTTCGGGAGCAGGGCGAGTGGGCTGAGTGGGTGAGCTATATTGTGAAAGGTATTGAGGTAACTGCAAGGGAAACAATTACTTTTGTATACCAGATGCATGGCCTGATAATGGCTACCAAGCAGCGTATGCGTACAGAATTGCCCAAGATTTATAGCCAGGAGTTACTGAACAACCTGTTCTTCCATCCCTATACCAAAGTACAGTTTGTGATTGATCAATTAGGTGTTAGTCGTATAACAGCCACTAAATACCTTGAGGCACTGACTGAGAAAGGCTTTGTAAGCAAACATAAGGCGGGGCGTAATAATTATTACATTAACGAGCCGTTGGTTGCGCTAATTATGGGGCAAGAGAGTTAACCCTGGTAGCGATTTAAATCTGAGTTATTGTTTTGTGATCCCTAGACTTCCCAGGGTTTTCTAGACACCGATTGATTCCAAAAGATACGCCTTTTCACAGTTAGCCGGCGATATGCCGCCTGTTTGAGTGCGGCGCTTTATTGGAGATGTAAGACATCTCTATGAAATTAAATATCTCAGTTTTCGCATCATCCCTTGTCGAGTAGATCTTCCGTTTTGTCGCTCGCTTTTGCGACGTGGCAAAGAAGCTCTCCGCAACCGCATTATCATGACCGTTACCACGTCGGCTTATCCAGTACTGCAGGCCTTGTACGCGGCGAAACAAAAATTGATTTGCTTCGTATTACTCAAGACCCTAAAGGCTCGTCGAGCGGGAGCGAAGCTGCCGGGCTTTTTGACGCTATTGGAACAACTACAAGACAACTCTCTGCGCATGCTGACAAAGACCTTGAAGTCATGGTTGGAACTCCTCATAGCGATGTGGCATTTAAGCAAAAGTAATGGCATTACCGAGGGCTTCCATAACAAGATGGAGATGATGTCGAGACGAGCTTATGGGTTTAGAAACTTTGAAAATTATCGCTTGCGAGTACTGGTCCACTGCGGCTGGGATTCGGTGCGCTTAGAGGGAGGGTACTGCCGAAATTTTTTTGAGTTTTAATGGTGCCCAGGAGAGGACTTGAACCTCCACCCCCTTGCGAGGACTAGCACCTGAAGCTAGCGCGTCTACCAATTTCGCCACCTGGGCATAACAAT
>JAFMBU010000005.1 GCA_017858295.1 Porticoccaceae bacterium
CGAACTCGGCGCGGGAGGCGAAGCTGTTGTGGTCCAGGGTGATATTGGGAATCGCGGCAACTGCTGCCCGCTCGAGGCCTTTGACGCCAGCTTTATTACTGATCACTGCAACCACATCGCCGTTCAGTGACCCGTCTGCGCAACCGTCGATAAAGGATTGCAGATTGGAGCCACCGCCGGAAATCAGGACAACTATGCGTCGCTTGCCCTTGGAGAGGTCAGTCATCAGGATAGTCCGAGCAGTTGAACCTGTTCTTCGCCGGCTTCTTGAGCAGAGATAGTGCCCAGCTCGAAAGCAGTTTCGCCACTGGCTGCCAACATATCCAGAGCTTCTTGGGTGCGATCAGCTGGAACACAGATCACCATGCCGACGCCGCAATTTAGCGTGCGGTGCATTTCGTGCTCGTCGATATTGCCGCCTTTTTGCAGCCAGTCGAACACTGCTGGACGAGTCCAGGCCTGGGTGTCGATCACGGCTTTGGTATTGTCAGGCAAAACTCGTGGGATGTTCTCTAATAGTCCACCACCAGTGATATGGGCCAGTGCATTGACCTGAGACTCGGCGATCAACTTCAGCAGTGGCTTCACGTAGATGCGAGTGGGTTCCATCAGCAGGTCGATCAGCGGCTTGCCATCCAGTTGCGCGGTGGCGGGATCTGTATTGGTGACTTCCAGCACTTTGCGAATCAGCGAGTAGCCGTTCGAATGTGGGCCACTTGAGGCTAAACCAATTAAGCTGTCGCCGATACTCACTTTGGTGCCGTCGATAAGGTCAGCTTTCTCTACTATGCCGACACAGAAGCCAGCCAGATCGTAGTCTTCTCCTTCATACATGCCCGGCATCTCAGCGGTTTCGCCGCCGATCAGTGAGCAGCCAGAGATATCACAACCATCGGCGATGCCATTGACTACAGCAGCGGCTGTGTCTATCTCCAGTTTGCCAGTGGCATAGTAGTCGAGGAAAAACAACGGCTCGGCGCCACAGACAATCAGATCGTTGACACACATGGCGACCAGATCTATACCGACTGTGTCATGCTTGCCGTGATCCAGTGCCAGGCGCAGTTTGGTGCCAACGCCATCGGTGCCAGAAACCAGTACTGGCTGTTTGTACCCGGTAGGTAATTCAAACAGTGCGCCAAATCCGCCAAGGCCAGCCAAAACTTCTGGCCGTCTTGTGCGTTTAGCTGCGCCTTTAATTTTTTCGATCAGTGCATTGCCCGCATCGATGTCGACGCCTGCATCTTTATAGCTGAGTGATTTGCTGTTTTCGGTCATGGCACAAGCCTTCTTTTGTTAGCCCGCTATTTTAGATGCAGTGGGCCTACTTTTCATCAAGCACTGATATAATGTTGCAAAATATCTGGAGAAAAACCGTTGAAACGGACATTAATTTTGTTTTTCGCCCTGTTTTGCACCTCAGTGATGGCAGAACAGGTTTCCGGACTCTATAACGGGCGCGTTTTAGTTGCTGACCAATCTGAGCAATCGAGATCAAAAGGGGTCAATCAGGCACTGGAGCAAGTGCTAATTAAGCTGACTGGCAACAGTAAAATCATGCAGCTTCCGGGTATTCAAAAAGCCGTTTCCAACACCAATAATTTTATCGCCAGTGTCGGCTACACAAAGTTGCCGGCAGCTTCTCTTGAGGAGCTTGCGGGTCAGCCTGGTTTTTCACTGCAGGTAAGTTTTTCTGCCGAGGCCATAGATCAATTGATTCGCTGGGCACAGCTGCCCATATTGCCCGCTGGGCGACCGAAGTTGGTATTTTGGATAGTGCGGGATGATGCCGAGACCGGTCGTCAGTTTGTTACTGAGCAGCAGTTTCCCGATTTCACGCAGAGTTTTCAGCAAATTATGCAAGATCGCGCGGTGCCTTATCAGTTGCCGGCGTTGGATCTTGAGGATCAATTGTCACTCTCGGTCAATGAGGCCTGGAGTATGCGCGAGCAGACTATAGAAGTGGCCTCCCAGCGATACGCTGCGGACGGCTGGGTGCTGCTGCGCTTTTTCACCACTACATCGGGTCAAGTGCGCGGCAGCTGGATCTATAAGTTGGGTGATCAGCGTGGCTTTGATGATGTGCGTGCTGAGGATACTGAGACGTTTGTTGGACTGGCAGTTAACGAACTGGTAGATAGTATTTCGACACAGCTGACCTATGTACCCCAGGTCGATACCAGCAAGTTAGTGGTGCAGATTAATCAGGTGGATTCCTTCGCTGACTATCAGGCCGTGGTGGCACAGGTGCAGGGTTTAAAGTTGGTTCGATCCAGCCATGTTTCGGCGGTTGAGGGCGATCGTCTGTTTGTCACTGTGGATATAGATGGCGGTGTCGATCTGTTGATTTCAGCACTGGAGCGCAGTGGTAGTTTAGTTAACCAAACTTCTGAGATGGCGCGTTTCAGTGGTAATTTAGAATTTGATTGGATGCTTGAGTGAACGATTTTCAGCAGTTGAGTTTGGCGATTAAATTAGATAATCGGGCAACCTTCGATAATTTTTATGCCCCTACTGGCACTCCTCAGCATCTAGCGAAGATGTTGCTGCAGGATGAAGGCAAGCAGTACGCCTATGTCTGTGGTTCATCGGGCTCCGGTCTGTCTCACTTGATGCAGGCGGTTTGCCAGCAGCACAGCATGCGCCTGAGCAATGGTGCTGCGGTCTATCTGCCGCTAAAAGAGCTCTGTGACTATCCTGCGGATCAGGTTCTCGAAGGGCTGGAGTCCTCTGACCTAGTTTGTTTGGACGATCTCGATCAGGTGGCTGGTCGCGAGGAGTGGCAGGCGCCACTGTTTAACTTCTTTAACCGCTGCAGTGAGTCGGGCACTCGCTTGCTGATTACCGCGCACACATTACCCGACTATTTAGAAGTGCTGTTAGACGATCTGTTATCGCGCTTAAAATCCGGGATTTCACTGCAGTTGATGGATTACAAAGACGCAGATCTACGTCGACTGTTACAGCACAGAGCCAGTGGTCTGGGCCTCTATCTATCCGATGAAGTGGCGCGCTTTTTGTTGCACAGATTGCCGCGCAATAGCCATGTATTGATGGCGGCGTTGGAAAAGTTAGACGGAGTGTCGCTGCGCGAGCAGCGCCGATTGACGCTGCCCTTTGTAAAGACGGTTTTGGATATCTAGCACTCTCTATTTACAGCGGGCAATTTTCACAGTAAAGATAGACATGATTAGGGTCACTGCTGTGGTTGCCCATAAACTGCAGTGGCTTGAGCGTAGATGCCAGCTGGTGCTGCAGGCTGATCGGCAACCAGTTCTGTAAACCCATAGCACTTACCGCAGCATTCATATTGCCGCTGATCTCCATCATCAGCTGCTCCATAAAGCTCAGTGGCTTGCGCCGATAGTCGATTTTATAATCGCTGACGCCGGCCAGTGTCGCGGCGCTGGCGATAGCGTCATTTAAGTCGCCGAGTTCATCTACTAGACCCAATTCTAATGCTTTCTTACCAGTCCAGACGCGCCCCTGAGCGATTTCATGGATAGCGCTGGGCGTGCTCTCGCGAGCATCGGCCACCAGGGTCAAGAAGCGCGTATAAACATGTTCAACACCAGACTGCATAATCATTTTTGCCTCTGGAGTCATAGCTCTATTGAGTTGCAGCATGCCAGCAATATTGGTGGTGCCCACACCGTCGGAATAGATGCCCATGGCGCTGAGTGAATCCTCAAAGGTGGGAATCACGCCAAACACGCCGATCGATCCGGTGATGGTGGTGGAGAGTGCAAGTATTTTGTCGGACTCAGTAGCGATCCAATAGCCACCGGATGCAGCGTAACTGCCCATGGAAACAACCACTGGAATATTGTTTTTTCGCAGTGAGGCAATGCTGTCGCGGATAACATCTGAGGCAAAGGCACTGCCGCCTGGACTGTCCACGCGCAATACCACGGCTTTGACCTGATCATCTTCTTCGATCGAGGCAAACATCTCTGCCAGAGTATCTCCGCCGATGGTTCCCTCCGGTTGGTTGCCATCGATAATCGATCCGCTGGCAACCACCACGGCAATTTCTGGCCTGCCTTTATTCACAGTTTTCAGAGAACTCAACTTCATATGATTGAGGTAGGCGGCCATGGGTACGCTATCAAAGTCGCCATTGCTGTTGGGCAGAATCTGTAGCAAGTGGGCCTTGGTTTCACTGCGCGTGGCAATGCGGTCAATTAAGCCCTGCTGGAGCGCCAATGCCGCAATATCGCCATTTTCTTCCGCCAGCCTGAGGTGCATATTATTGGCTAAATCATTCAGCGCGCCTGTGGGTAGACCACGCAACTGCTCTACTCTGGAAGTGTAGAACTGCCACAGAGAGTCAACCAGCTCCAGTCGATCGGCCCGAGCTTCATCTGACATGCCCTTGCCCAAAAAAGGTTCAACGGCACTTTTGTATTTACCGACGCGAAACACATGGACATTGATCTTGAGTTTATCCAAAGCTTCTTTGAAGTAGCTGCTGTAGGAGCCAAAGCCAGTGAGCATAACGCTGCCCAGAGGATTGAGAATAATTTCATCGGCATGGGCGGCGAGAAAATACTGTGACTGAGAAAAGTTGTCGCCAATGGCAATAATCGGTTTGCCACTCTGCTTAAAGCGTTGCAGGGCACCACTGATCTCCTCGAGTTTGGCAATAGAGCCCCCCGCCATATAGTTGGTGTCCAGCAGCACATGGGTAATGCGCTCATCGTACTGCGCATGATCTAGGGCTTGGACTATATCTCGCACCAGAGTTTCTGTGTCGCGCTGACCTGGCTGAGAGAATATTTCACTGACGGGGTCTATGTAGGAACGCTGATCAACCAGTGTTCCACTGGGGGCTAAATAGAGTGCGCCGCGCTCGGGCATTGGCTGCAGGTCATCGACAAACACGCCGGCGACTATGGCGATAAAAAACAACACGATAACCAGGCTGATCATATAGCGGATGGCACTTACAACCTTGCCTATAAGCCTAAAAAATTTACGTATTAAGCCTGGTTTCTTTTCACTCATAGAGGTAGTCCTTTAATCGTTGTTTCTCAGCGCTCTGCGACTGGAGGCTAGCTAGAATGGCCTTCGCGTCCTGTGAGTATAGACTCTAGCTGGTAGGTTGCTCTTGCTGAAGTGCTTCCTGCCTGTCGTACTCTTCTTGCAGTGCTTTGCCGCGCTGTTGTTTCCAGCGTGCATACATCATTGCTGCGCAAAACAGGATCACCGTGAGAGCCAGTTCCACCCAGTCGAGTACTTGGGGCGTTGGCCCAGCTAAATTATCAATGGCAGTGGCAAAGTAGATCAGAATAACAAAGCAGATCCAGATCAGTGTGCGGGTGTTGTTGACGATTAGGCCAGGAATAAAAATCGCCAAGGGAAACAAGCAGAGGAAGTAAATAATACCCGGCGCGCCCTGAATCCAAGCATTGGCGGTCATGGCCGCGAGCATCAGATAAAAGCTGGCGTGGGTCAGGGGACGGGAAAAATTAATCTTTTGTTCTAGGGTCATGTTACTGCGCTCCGTTAAGTTGCGCGGCTAATTGGGCGACGCGTTTGCCCTGTGCTCGACAGAGGCTAATCTCGTCACTACTAAGGTTTTCGGCCTCAACATGGCTGGCGCCATAGGGGGTGCCGCCACTGCTGGTACTGTGCAGACTGGGTTCGGAATAGGGAATGCCGGTCAACAACATGCCCTGGTGCAACAGGGGAACCATCATCGACAGCAGGGTTGTCTCCTGGCCGCCGTGCAAGCTGGAGGTCGAGGTAAACACGCCAGCGGGTTTGTTGATCAGACTGCCATTGGCCCAGAGACCGGCAGTGCCATCGATAAAGTATTTTAATGGCGCGGCCATATTGCCAAAGCGGGTTGGGCTGCCCATAAGTAGCCCCGAACAGTTGGCTAGATCCTGCTCGGTGCAATAAATGTCGCCACTGCTGGGAATATCTTCTGCCGTGGCTTCACAAACTGTAGACACCGCAGGCACGGTGCGCAGGCGCGCCTCCATACCAGCGCTTTCGACGCCCTGTGCAATTTCTTCAGCGAGTTTTTTAACATGACCATTGCGACTGTAATAAAGTACTAGTACATAACTATCTGACATTAAATAATCTCCAGTACGGCTTCTGGGGGGCGACCAATGGCGGCGCGCTCGCCGTTAACCACAATAGGGCGTTCAATAAGCTTGGGGTGCTTGGTCATAGCGGCGATAAGCTGCTGCTCAGAGAGACTGGTGTCGGCTAAATTGTGATCTTTATAGGCCTGTTCGCCGCGACGCAGTAATTGCCTAGCGCCTATGCCGAGTTTTTGCAGCAAAAGTTTAATCGTTTCAGGGCTTGGGATGGTTTCCAAGTAGAGTACTATCTCTGGCTCTAGGCCCTGATCTTGCAATAGGCTCAGGGTCTGTCGCGATTTAGAGCAGCGTGGATTGTGATAAATAGTCAGCATCGTCTATGTTTCAGGTTATGGAAGAGAATACGCCATTGTAGAGGCAAATGGATTTAAACAGAATCAGAGGTTTAACGGCATGCTCAATCAATTATTAATCAACGTGCGCAGAGTACCTCAGCAACTGGTCAGCAGTGGGCAATTTCTGGCCTATGCAGTACGTCGCTTTCTCGCCGATGGCTGCCCCCAGAGCGCCGCAGCACTCACCTATATGAGTCTGTTTGCTGTGGTTCCCATGCTGACTCTAATGTATAGCATGTTCTCACTGGTGCCGGCATTTCAAGAACTGGGTGGCCAGGTGGAGGAATTTATTTTCTCCAAATTTTTGCCCAGCAGTGGTCAGGAGATTACTCAATACCTGAGTGAGTTTTCTAATCAGGCGCGCAAGCTAAGTGTTGCCGGGGTGGCGATTATTTTAGTTACTGCACTGTTGATGTTAAGCAATATTGAAAAAACCTTTAATCATATTTGGGCCACCACTGGCGGGCGCAAAGGCTTGGCTGGATTTTTGGTCTATTGGGCAATCTTGAGTCTCGGGCCGCTGTTGCTCGCCGTAGGTATGATTATGAGCACTTACCTGATGTCACTGCGTCTGGTAGTTGCCGAAGTCGACAGTCTTGGGGTGGTGGCGCTGTTGTTCAGTTATCTGCCTTGGCTGCTGACCTGGCTGGCTTTTACTCTGCTCTATGTGGCGGTGCCCAACTGCAAAGTGAGAGTAGTCTATGCGCTGTTTGGTGGCCTGATCACCACGCTACTATTTGAGACCGCCAAGGCCCTGTTTGGACAGTTGGTGGCCAATTCTATCTATACCAACGTATATGGAGCATTCGCGGTTATTCCCTTATTTCTGATTTGGATTTATCTGCTCTGGGTGCTGATTTTATTCGGCGCTGAACTGGTGCGTAGTTTGGAGACCTTTCAATATGAGGGGCGTGATGCCGAGCTGCCGGATCTGCTCGCTGTATTGATTATTTTGTGGCAGTGCTGGCGGCGACAGCAAAAAGGCCGCAGCTTGTCGGATCGCTCCATGAGTATTGTCGGTCTCAACGTTGAGCAGTGGCGACGCCTGCGCAATATTTTGCTGAGTCAGCGTATTTTAGAGAAAACCGCCAGCGGTCATTATGTGATGATTCGCGATGCGGATACCATCAGGCTGGCAGATATCAATGGATGGCTCGGGCAGGGGTTGGGCGATGGCGATATGGCAGTTAATAAAAAGATGGTCGATGCCCATCCCTGGATGCAAAGCTACGAAAGGCTGATGCGAGAAAATAGTCATATGACCGCAGAGAATATGTCTGTCAGCCTACAAAAGTTATTTGCCAGTAATAGTTGTTCTGCGGATACTGGCAGCTCAAAAGAAAATTAGACTTCTATATTAAGGCGGTTGTGTATGTTCAAAGGCTTCTTGGTAAACGGTTCTATAGTGAACGCATTTTTAGTCAGCCTGATCTTGGTGGGCTGCAGTGGTGATTCTGGTTATAAATTAATTGATGGTGGCAGCCACAGTTTCAATAATGACCAAGGCAAATATACCTTGCTTAACTACTGGGCAGAATGGTGTCAGCCCTGTCGAGTGGAAGTGCCTGAACTAAATGAACTGGCCGCTGAGCATGCCGATCAGCTGACTGTACTGGCGGTCAACTTTGATAATGAGCAAGGCCCTGAGTTACTGGAGCAGCTTAAAAAAATCGATATTCAGTTCCCATCGCTGGCAGTAGATCCCCGTGCTAAATGGGGTCTTGAACGACCCAAGGTGTTGCCTGAAACACTGATAATTAACAGCAATGGTGAATTGGTTAAGCGCCTAATAGGTCCGCAAACTCTGGAATCACTGATGGCCTTTATTGGTGAGTGATATTCGTACCTCAAATGGGTATGGGTGTTTGTGAGGTTGGCGTTTACACTTTGGTTTTTTAAATCCCCCCGAGCGTTAATAATCGCTAGAGCTTCTAGCTATAAAGAGAGAGACATATGATCCAAGATCTGCGCAACTTTTATATCAATGGCCAGTGGGTTGAGCCGCTGAAGGCACAGGATCTGGCAGTTGAAAATCCTGCCACAGAAGAGTCTTTGGCCACTATCTCTCTGGGTGCAGCTGGCGATGTGGATCTAGCTGTAGCTGCCGCCAAAGCCGCCTTTCCGATTTACTCTCAATACAGTGTTGAGCAACGCATCGCCTTGATGGAAAAGCTCCTGGAAGTCTACATGGGGCGCTATGACGAAATGGCTGCTGCGATCTCCATGGAGATGGGGGCGCCGATCTCTTTTGCCACAGCAGCTCAAGCAGACTGTGGTCGCGGACATATCTCCACCGCACTGGAGGCACTCAAGACCTTTGAGTTTGAGCGCCAGGTTGGCAGCACTCTGGTAGTTAAAGAGCCGATCGGTGTCTGTGGCTTTATTACCCCCTGGAACTGGCCGATCAATCAGATCAGCTGCAAAGTTGCCCCGGCCCTGGCTACCGGCTGCACTATGGTGTTAAAGCCCAGCGAAATTGCGCCGCTGTCGGGATATCTATTTACCGAGATGATGGATCAGGTCGGTTTTCCTGCTGGTGTTTACAATATGGTCAATGGCGATGGCCCAGGTGTAGGTGCAGTAATCGCCAGTCACCCAGATGTGGACATGGTCTCCTTTACTGGCTCCACCCGCGCTGGCATCTTGGTGGCCAAAGCGGCAGCCGAAACGGTTAAACGGGTCACTCAAGAACTGGGTGGTAAGTCGCCGAACATTATCTTTGCCGATGCTGATTTGGAGTCTGCGGTTGCTAGAGGTGTGATGGGGATGATGGGCAACACCGGACAGTCCTGTAATGCTCCTTCAAGAATGTTGGTAGAGGCCTCGGTTTACGATCAAGCAGTAGACATTGCCCGTCGGGTCGCCGAACAAATTCCCGTTGATCAGCCCTCCACAGAAGGTCAGCACATAGGTCCGCTATCCAGTCGTGTGCAGTTTGATAAGGTCCAGGGACTGATTGCCCAAGGTATAGATGAAGGTGCTCAATTGATTGCTGGAGGGCTTGGCAAACCGGAGGGTTTTGAAACCGGTTATTTTGTTAAGCCAACGGTATTTGCCGGAGTGAATAATCAAATGGCCATAGCCCGGGAAGAGATCTTTGGTCCGGTATTGACCATGATTCCCTTTGCGAGTGAAGCCGAGGCAATTGCAATTGCCAATGACACGCCCTATGGGTTGGCGGCTTATCTAAGCACTGGTGACGGCGAGCGCGCCAAGCGTGTTGCAGGGCAATTGCGTGCTGGTATGGTCGGCGTGAACAGTGCGCAACAGAACTATACAGCACCATTTGGCGGTTATAAGCAGTCGGGCAACGGTCGCGAGTGGGGCGAGTTTGGCTTTGATGACTTTCTCGAGATTAAGGGTATTAGTCGCTAGGCTAGGTTAGGTTAGATTTGGAGAGTGCGGGATAGCTAAACTTTTATATTGGCGCACTCCCATGCATGCATCGCGTGCTTGCGTGTCAGCCCCCAACGGTAATCTCCAGCCTGACCATCCGGGTCTATGGCTCTGTGGCTCGGGATAAAGAAGGCGATGGGATTGCTGGATATGGCATTGCTGGTGGCGAGGGTAGATTTGCGTCGCCCCACCGCTTCTGCAATCGCCTTGTGATGAGTCAGTGTGCCCGGATCTGTTGCCAGCAGGGTGCGCCACACATTGATATGGGTGGGCAGGGCAAATAGATGCAGATTTAATGTTTTATCGATGGGCTTGTTGCGGGAAAAAATGGATTCAAAAACCGCTATGGGTTCAGGCTCTATGCGCACCAGTTTAGCTTCTGGCAAGAGCCGCTGAAGTTTGCTGACGAAGGAGATCAGTGGCAGCCCGCTACTAAACGATACCTTGCAAATTCCCCTTGGCGTCCGCGCCACAAACATCTCCCCAAAGGGGCTGTCATGGACACTGTATTCAATGGTCAAGTCGTAACCGGGACCACTTTTGTAAAAGCTCGGCAGCCATCCCTCTATCTGAACCTTGTGGCCGAAAGTGCTCAAGCCGCCAATCAACCCCGATTGGCTTTTAACCTCTGGCAAGGGCTTAGCCGTGGCGAGTAACTTTGCGCCGCGCTGTGGCGTGATAGTCTGCAAATAGGCCTTGGGTGTGAGTCCGCTCCAGCGTGTGAACAGGCGTTTAATTTCAAAGGCGCTGGTGTCGAGATGTTCGCCAATCTCGTCCAGGGTTGGCTGGTGATTGGCTCGGGACGCAATAAATTTAATTGCTTCAGCTATGTATTGATAGTCAGGGTTAGTCATTTAAGCAGTGTAGACTAGCCAAGCATGGCTGCCATAAAATTTACTATTTATTTGCCGATAGCCTGTAAAGCAAGCCACCAATGACAATCATAGCGATGCCAATGCCGCCTTCAATGGGTCTCGAAATAAGCACATAGGCTAGCGTCCAGAGGGTTACGCTGAGATAAATTAGCGGCGCAAAAGGATAGCCAAAGGTTTTGTAGGCGCCCTTAATATTGAGTTTTTTCCTGCGCAGTACAAACACTCCAAGCACCGCAAACAGTGTGTTGAGCCCAAGCACAAAGCTTGAAAAGACGAGCACTGATTCAAAGGTTGCGCTGAGAATAAAGATCACTGCCAGCATGCCCTGAAACACAATCGCCGTCATAGGCACACCGTGACTGTTGCAGCGAGAGAGCCTTGAGAACAACTTAAAGTCTTCGCCTATCACCTGTAGTACGCGCGGGCCTGCCATGGTCATGGCGCTGACAGTGGAGATTAATAGTAGCGCTAGTACAAGGCCCATGGCTTTTCCTGCAGTCTCGCCAAGGGCATAGTCGGCAACGATTACCCCCACTTCTAACTTGCCCTCCAAGATAGCGACAGGCGCAGCAATCAAAAAAGTAAAGTTCAATAACAGATAGAGCATCATTACCAAGCCGGTGCCAACAAATAAAACTATAGGCAGATTGCGCTGCGGATTGTCCAGCTCGCTGGTGACATAGGTAGCCGCGTTCCAGCCGGTGTAAGCATAGTTTACATAGATCAGGGCTACGGCAAAGGCGCCGCTAAATAGCAGTGTGCTGTCGCCACTCTGAGGGGCAAAGCTCAGGGGTTGTGGCGTGCCTCCCCAGATAAAAATCGTTGCGCAAAACAACAGGATCAATAGCACTTTGAGGGCGGTAAATAGCTGTTGCACCGCGCTACTGGTTTGCCGCGAACGACAGTGCAGCAGGGTGAGTACAACCACCAGAGAGACCGCAGACCAGCGCGGTGAGATATTCGGGAATACCGCTGACAGATAGGCACCAAAGGTCATAGCCGCCAGTGCTACAGGTGCGGCAAAGCCCACGGTAGCGGAGACCCAGCCGGAGATAAAACCGGCGGCCGGATGATAGAGTCGCGAGAGGAAGTTATATTCCCCGCCGGAGCGGGGCAGATTGGCGCCAAGCTCAGCATAGGTCAGCGCCCCGCAGAGGGCGGTCAGGCCACCGATAAGCCAGAGCATCATCAGTACAAAAAACGACTGAATGCCCAGTAATTGAAAGCCAAGGCTGGTGAATACGCCGGTGCCAATCATATTGGCAACCACCACCGAGATACCTGTGGTTCGAGAAAATGTGTGCATAGTTGTCGGCTTGTAGAGCTGGTGGTGAGTTATTTTTTTCAGTCACTTTACAGCAGCTATTGGTCTGCCGCATTAAATACTCTAAAGTCACAAAAATGACAGGGAAGATGATTAGGAGTACTTTACACTCGGTGTCTGGGAAGCTCTAAAAATCGCGTAAATAATAATAACAATTAATTAGAAAAGAGAGCCACAAAATGGAAAAAGGTCTGCGTATAGCGGTAGTGCTTATGGGTGTCAGTATGTTGCTTGGCGCTATAGGGTTTATGTTTTCGCCGGAAGCAATGGAGGCCCAGTTTTCTGTGGTTGCCAGCCGTGTTGATGGTATGGGAACCCTGCGCGGTGATCTCGGTGGCTTTTTTCTGGCCCTGTCTATTTTCACTCTCTATGGCTCGCGCTCAGGTAAAAGCGCCTGGCTGGCCGTACCAGTAGTGTTTTTGCTCGCCGTGTTATTTGGTCGCGTGGTACATATCGTGATTGATGGTCTGACCCAGCCGGCACTTCGTTCAACGTTGATAGAGATTGTTAGCATTGCCTTGCTTGAAGTGGCGCGCCGTAAACTCGGCACTGACAAGGCGGAGGCATAATCATGGCTGTGCACAAACTACTGCTCTCAACACTGCTTTTTACTGCTGCCAGTCTATCTATGGCAGAGGACAATTCAGCTCCGACTCAGGTCTATTTTGGTGACACTCATTTACACACCTCTTATTCCTTTGATGCCTTTCTAAACAATAATCACAGCGCCGATCCCGACACAGCCTATCGCTGGGCCAAAGGTCAGCCGGTTATCCACCCCTATAATCGTGCCCGGGTGCAGATTCAGACCCCATTAGACTTTTTGGTCGTCAGTGACCATGCGGAAATGCTCGGTGTGATGAAAGCGGTGCGCAATGACAGTGCTCTATTCGCCGATTTGGGTGTCTGGGCCAGCCTCAAGCGTTGGTATGCGATGTATTTAATGAATGACGCCATTGATACGGATACCGGACTGGAGTTTTTTGGGCGATTTTTGCCGGTTCCCGCTCAAGGGGAGGGCCATGTTGATCCAGTTGCTGACCCCAGTAATAATATTAGTGATGTGGCTGTTTTTGGTGATACCACTCCAGTGAGTACGGCTGCATGGAACGATATTGTGGACACCGCCGATCGCCACAATGATCCTGGCACCTTTACCAGTTTGATTGGTTGGGAGTGGAGTTCAATTCCCACCGGAGCCAATTTACACCGCATTGTTATCAGCCCAGATGGGGCAGACAAGAGCAGCCAATATCTGCCTTTTGGCTCGGACCAAAGTCAGTATCCGGAAGATTTGTGGAAGTGGTTGGGTGAGACTCAAGAGCGCACTGGCGCGCGGTTTATCGCTATTCCCCACAATTCGAATATTTCCAAAGGCTATATGTTCGATACCACCAATTTGCGCGGTGAGGAGATTACTGCCGAATACGCTGCCCGCCGTATGGCCTGGGAGCCGGTGGTTGAAATGACCCAGTTCAAAGGGGACAGTGAAACCCATAGCAATTTGTCGCCAGAAGATGAGTTTGCCGACTTCGAGACCTATGGCCACTATATTCAAAACGGTGCGACAAACTATGCTGCCACTGCTGCCGACTATATTCGCCCAGCTTTAAAGCGTGGTTTGGCCATCGAGAAAAAGGTCGGCGTCAATCCCTATAAGTTTGGCCTTATTGGTTCAACCGATTCCCATTCCGGTTTGTCTTCCTCCGAAGAGGATAATTTCTGGGGCAAAATGGCCAGGGACTCGACTCCAGAAACCAAGTCTCGTCCCGGTGCAAAGCCAGAGGCGCGAGATGGCTGGAATATGTCAGCCTCGGGGATAGCTGCCGTCTGGGCTGCCGAAAATACTCGGGAAGCGATCTATGCCGCGTTTAAGCGCAAAGAGGTCTATGCCACCAGTGGGCCGCGTATGCGCGTGCAGTTATTTGCCGGCTGGAACTTTCCGGCGGGCGCTGCGGAGGCCGACGATTTTGCGGCTCTTGGCTATAGCAATGGTGTGCCCATGGGCAGCGACCTAACGGCCACTGACGAGTTTGGTCAAGCGCCAAGTTTTTTATTGCGAGCGGTAAAAGATCCATTGGAAGCTAATCTCGATCGCGCACAAATTGTTAAAGGCTGGATCGATGCCGATGGTGTCGAGCACGAGCAGATCTATAACGTGGCTTGGTCTGGTGAGCGTCAGCTGGACGCAGATGGTCGCTTGCCTGCAGTGGGCAATACTGTTGATCTGGATTCAGCGCGCTACAACAACAGCATTGGTCAGGCAGAGTTTGCTGTGCACTGGACCGACCCAGAATTTGATCCCCGACAATCGGCATTTTATTATGCCCGCATATTGCAGATTCCAACGCCGCGCAATGGCTTGTTTGATGCTCGCGCCCTGGGGCTCGATAAACCACCGAAAGGACCCAGTACCATTCAAGAGCGCGCCTATACTTCGCCGATTTGGTACCAGCCCTAAAAGCGGCTGGCACTGTCGGCGCTTTAACCTACACTTAGGCATTAACTCATAGGGCGCAATCGCGGAGGTAGAGAGCGTTTGCGCCGTATTGTTGATTGTCATTCTATTTATTGTCTAACAGAGGTTTATTAAACGATACCCTATGCGCAGCTTATTTAAAGAATCCCTGTTGAAAGAACCGTTATTCCAATTTTTATTTATTGCTCTGTTACTTCTGCTCGGTGAGCGGCTCATTAATGCCGATGACTACGCCTATGACCAATACCATATAGAAGTTGATGACGCGGTGTTGCTGCAATTTATGCAGTTGCGAGCAAAGACCTTTAAGCCAGAAGAAGCTCAGCAGGCTTTAAACGCCCTGAGCTCAGACGATCGCCAGCGGCTAGTGGATGACTATGCTCGGGAAGAGGCTCTGTTTCGCGAGGCCATGGAATTAAATCTAGATAAAAATGACCAAATCATTCGTCGCCGCCTAATTCAGAAAATGGATTATTTGGCCCAGGGCTTTTATGACGAAGCTGAAGCCATAACCGAAGATGATCTGCGAAACTATTATGCCGAGCATCGGGACGAATACAAAAAACCGGCCTCAGCTACCTTTACCCATGTATTTGTCTCTAGTGAACGCCATGGTGTCGATCAGGCTCAAGCCATTGCCGCTAAACTGCAGCAAACACTGAATTCTGAGGCTGTACCATTTGAGAATGCCCCAAGGTACGGTGAACGCTTTCTCTATAACCGCAACTACGTTAACCGCGATGATGACGAGATTGGCAGTCATTTTGGCGATGAGTTCGAACAGCAGTTATTTGCTTTCGAAACTCGCGAGCAGTGGCAGGGGCCAGTTCAGTCAACCTATGGTTGGCACCTGGTGTTATTAGTAAAAAATACTCCAGCCTATATTCCGCCCCTTGAAGAAATTGCCGCCAATGTGTTTGCCGATGCCCAGCGCCAGCAGCAACAGCAGGTCAAACGTCAGGCCATCGATAAGTTAATGGCCAAGTATCAGATCAGCGATCGGAGCGGCCAGTAATGATCGGTAGGTTGGTTTCATTATTTTTGTTAAGCCTTCTTTTGCTCAGTGCAACACTGCAAGCAGACGAGGCGCGTCCGGTCTATGTTGAAGTCACTCAGATGAGCGACTCTGAATATTTGTTGAAATGGAAGATACCGCCGGTAATGTCTCAGGGTCAGGAGCCTGCCGTCGAGCTGCGCCAGAGCAATTGCCGGATAAATAAAGGTGCGATTGCTGGCCAGCCCGCTGGCTTGGTGGGTCGCAAACTCTACCGCTGTGACAGCAACACCGAGGCCGACTATCAGATTGAATTAATTTATCCCAATAGCAATCCAGCGCTGACCTCATTAATTGTTTTTAAACCCCTTTCCGGTGACCCGGTGCAGGTTTTTTCAGGGCCAGAGGAGACGCTGGTGACCCTGTCCCTGGTAACGTCCCCCTCTGCCGTGGCCAAGCAATACACGGTGGCAGGTATTGAGCATATTTTGATCGGTACAGATCATCTGCTATTTGTACTCTGCCTGATGATGATTGCCGGGAGCTTTAAGCGTCTGGTGCTTACAGTAACTGGATTTACGGTGGCTCACTCGATCACGCTAAGCCTGGCCACTCTGGATATTTTTCGCCTGCCGACGGAATTAGTTGAGCTGTTGATTGCCCTGAGTATTTTGTTGTTGGCAGTAGAGATTGTGAAGCATCGTGCTGGGGGTGCTAAAGACAGCTTTACCTGGCGTTACCCGGTGAGTGTCTCGGCAGTATTTGGCCTATTGCATGGCTTTGGTTTTGCGGTGGTATTGCAGGAGTTAGGATTGCCATCGGCGATGAAAGTTCAGGCGTTGCTATTCTTCAATATTGGTGTCGAGCTGGGCCAGCTGGCGTTTATTCTGATGGTGTCAATTGTTGTTCTGATCGTCAGGCACTTGATCTTCACCCAAGCCAGTCATCAGGATCGACTGGCACAGGTGGTGATATACAGTATTGGAGTGTGTAGCGCGTACTGGTTGTTTGAACGCAGTGCGGTGCTTTTTGGTTGAGTTCTTTAGTCGAACTCTTTAGTTGAGCTCTTTATAAGAGCTCTTTAGTTGATGGCTCTACTTGACGTTTCCTAGATGCTTGGAAATTACCTTTAGAGTTGGCTTAACTAGCTTGGGGGTGCAGGCCACTATATGGCCAGATTCCAAGAACTTCTCGCCACCTTGAAAATCACTCACCATACCGCCAGCCTCACGAACCAAAAGTGCACCAGCTGCTATATCCCAAGGCTTTAAATACATTTCCCAGTAAGCGTCCATACGTCCCGCCGCAACATAGGCTAGATCCAGCGCGGCAGCACCCATACGACGGATCCCCGATGAGTTAGTCGCAAGCTCATGCATCGATTTCAGGTAGCCGTCCATATGATCGAAAGAGGGCGAGCTAAAAGGAACACCTGTGGCGTAGAGCGCGCCCACTTCACTGGCGCGACCCGATACACGAATACGGCGGCCATTGAGCTTGGCCCCATCACCGCGACTGGCGGTAAATTCTTCGTGCTTAAAGGGTTCGACAATCACCGCGTGCTCAAGCTTGCCTTTAATGCGGCAGGCGATTGAGATGGCGACATGGGGTATGCCGCGAACAAAATTGGTAGTGCCGTCCAATGGATCGATAATCCATTCCACATCACTGTCGGGGTTACCGCTGACGCCACTCTCTTCACAGAGGAAGCGATGGTCTGGGTAAGCCTTGGAGATATGGTAAATAATCGTCTCTTCGGAGCGTCTATCAACTTCAGTGACAAAGTCGTGGCGACCTTTCTCGTCGACCTTTACCAGGTCGAGGTTGTCGGCAGATTTTACAATCATTTCGCCCGCACTGCGCGCAGCACGCAGGGCAATATTAACCATAGGTTGCATGTTAGATTTTCCAAGTGACTTAAAGAGCGCCGGCATTGTACCAGAACTAATGTGCCAGAGAAGACTGATTCTGCTACACTCGCGGCCGTTTTTTGGCGCTCGATAAATAGCGACCATTGGAGAGATAAAAGAGGTGACAAGTGTCTATATCTGAGCGTCAGGCAAATATCCGTATTGTGTTAGTCAATACGACCCATCCCGGCAATATTGGCGGCGCTGCGCGAGCCATGAAAAATATGGGCTTGGCGGAATTGTATTTGGTTCAGCCCCGGGAATATCCCGCGCCACGAGCGGTATGGCGTGCAGCTGGCGCTCGCGATGTGCTGGCCAATGCGACCATTGTTGAGTCTGTAGATGAAGCCATTGCCGACTGTGCTCTGGTGGTTGGCACCAGTGCTCGAGAGAGACGCATCCCCTGGCCACTGCTTAATCCCCGAGAATGCGGTGAGAAAATTTACAGCGAAGCAGCGGTGCATAAAACCGCGCTATTGTTTGGGCGCGAAGATCGCGGACTGACCAATGATGAGCTGCAAAAGTGTCACTACCATGTGCATATCCCTTCCAATCCTGACTACAGCTCGCTAAATCTGGCCACTGCTGTGCAGGTGCTGGCTTATGAGATTCGTATGGCCAGCCTCGCCGACGAGCAGGGCAATTTGCCCTCACTCAGCGAGTGGGATCAGCCGCCAGTGACAGCTGGTGATCTGGAGTTTTTCCATGAACATCTGGCCACCACTATGGCTGAATTACAATTTTATGATCCGGAAAATCCAAAGCAGCTTTTAACCCGCATGCGCAGGTTATTTAATCGCGTGCGCATGGACCAAATGGAAGTTTCCATACTTCGTGGTCTGTTGTCTGCGGTACAGCGTAAAATCACCAAATAACAGTGACAGCGTTGTTTTGAGTGACAGATTTCAGTGTTAAAAGAGTTGTTTTAAGAGCCACTTCAGGGAATCTGTTTACTTGACTAAAATAGTCGGGTATTGGATAATTCGCCCCTGACTTAAATAGGTGTACTGATGCGACTGACAACTAAGGGGCGATATGCGGTAACCGCGATGCTGGATCTCACCATCCACTGCGATGACAAACCCGTGTCCCTGTCTGAAATATCTCAACGCCAATCCATTTCACTGTCGTACCTTGAACAGCTTTTTTCAAAGCTGCGGCAGTCTGAATTGGTTAACAGCGTGCGCGGTCCAGGCGGTGGGTACCGTCTAGGCCGATCGAGCGAGACTATTTTTATCGCGGAAATCATCGACGCAGTGAATGAGTCGGTGGATACCACTAACTGCCAGGGCAAAGGTGACTGCCAGGGTGGTGAGATTTGTCTGACCCACTCGCTCTGGGATCAGTTGAGCAATGAGATTCATAATTTTTTGAACGCGATTTCTCTGGCCGATCTAGTGGCCCGCCGCGACGTAAAAAGTATTGCCCAGCGCCAGGTTGAGCAATTATTAATTTTAAATGAAAGCCCGCAGGCTGGTGCCTGCTGAAACTGGAGTAGTAAATGAGTCTTCCAATTTATCTCGACTACGCAGCAACCACACCGGTTGATCCTGCAGTTGCAGACAAAATGATGCAGTACCTGACGCCATCAGGTCATTTCGGCAACCCCGCGTCGCGCTCTCACACCTTTGGTTGGGAAGCGGAAGCCGCAGTAGAGGACGCCCGTGAAGAAGTGGCCAAGATGATAGGTGCCGATCCCCGTGAAATCGTCTGGACCTCCGGTGCCACAGAAGCCAACAATCTTGGTATCAAAGGCTGCGCACACTTTAATCAGCGCAAAGGTAAGCACGTTATTACCTCGCGCATTGAACACAAAGCGGTTCTCGACACCTGTCGACAACTCGAGCGTGAAGGGTTCGAGGTAACTTACCTAGATCCAGATTCCAGTGGTTTGATTCAGCCACAGATGGTTGCCGATGCGATTCGCGAAGACACCACTGTTGTCTCGATTATGCACGTCAACAATGAAATCGGAACCTTAAATGACATAGCCGCCATCGGTGCTATCTGTCGTGAGAAGAAAGTGTTTTTCCATGTAGACTCAGCCCAGAGCGCAGGCAAAACCCCAATCGATGTCGAGGCCATGAAGGTGGATATGATGTCCTTCTCGGCACATAAAATTTATGGCCCCAAAGGTATTGGTGCACTCTATGTTCGTCGCAAGCCGCGCGTTCGTATTGAGGCACAGATGCACGGTGGTGGTCATGAGCGCGGTATGCGCTCTGGCACTTTGGCTACGCATCAGATTGCCGCCATGGGTGAAGCCTTTCGCATCGCCGGCGAAGTGCTGGCTGAAGAGTCTGCTCGCATCACTGTGCTGCGCAAGCGTCTCTGGGACGGTGTCTCGGATATGGAAGAGGTCTACCTCAACGGTTCCGCCACTCAGCATGTGCCGGGAATCGTCAATATTAGTTTTGCTTTTGTAGAGGGCGAATCCCTGATTATGGCGCTGCGCGATCTTGCCGTGTCTTCAGGTTCGGCCTGTACGTCTGCCAGTCTTGAGCCTTCCTACGTGCTGCGTGCATTGGGTCTCAATGATGAAATGGCGCATAGCTCAATTCGCTTTAGTATCGGTCGCTACACCACCGAACAGGATATAGATGCAGCGATTGAAAAAGTGCGCCATGCAGTAACCAAATTACGCGAGCTCTCGCCGCTCTGGGATATGTTCAAAGACGGCGTTGATTTAAGCAAAGTAGAGTGGGCTGCCCACTAAATACGGCTTTTTTACAAATTTGAAAGACTAAATAAGGAGTCATCAACATGGCTTACAGCGAAAAAGTAATAGATCACTACGAAAACCCACGCAATGTCGGCAAACTTGACGACAGCTCAAAAAATGTCGGCACTGGAATGGTCGGTGCACCTGCCTGTGGTGACGTTATGCGTCTGCAGATTCAGGTTAACGGCGACGGCATTATTGAAGATGCCAAGTTCAAAACCTACGGCTGTGGTTCGGCGATTGCGTCGAGCTCACTGCTCACTGAATGGGTGAAAGGCAAGCATATAGACGATGCTGCTGAGATTAAGAACACTGAAATCGCCGAAGAGTTGGCTCTGCCACCGGTTAAGATTCACTGTTCAGTGCTCGCTGAAGATGCAATTAAAGCAGCAGTTCGCGACATTCGAGAAAAGCAGGGGAGCTAACTAGCGGCCATGGCTATCACAATGACAGCAGCTGCTGAGCAGCATGTAAATAAACACTTGGCTCATCGCGCCAAAGGTGTTGGCATCCGCTTGGGTGTCCGCACTACCGGCTGCTCGGGTCTCTCCTACGTACTGGAGTTCGTCGACAGCACTGAAGCCGAAGACGCAGTATTTCAGTGTGGCGATGTGAAGCTGGTGATCGACCCGAAAAGTCTGCTCTATCTCGATGGCACCGAATTGGATTATGTCAAAGAGGGGCTCAATGAAGGCTTTGAGTTTAAGAATCCCAACGTAAAAGACGAATGTGGCTGTGGAGAGAGCTTCCATATTTAGAGCTGTCATAGAGACAGCTTTTATACAGTGAGCTCCATATAAAGAGCACTTTTATCTTTAACGTTTTGTACCGCAGCAACAATCACCTTTGGGTTTAATAAAGTGGTTTTATCGGCAACACTTTTCGAATCGAGCAATTTCTTTGCGTTATTTTCTCTGCCTTCTGGCTGGCAAATTGACCGCGGCTTGCTCGACGCCCGCTACCGCAAATTACAGCAGGAGTTTCATCCGGACCGTTTCGCCAGCAAAGGCGATGTGGATAAGCGACTGGCACTACAGACCACCTCGCTGATCAATCAGGCCTACGAAACTCTCAAATCCCCTCTTAAGCGTGCCCAGTATCTTTTAGAGTTAGAGGATCTCGACGCCGCTCAGGAAAGCCATATCACCAGTGATGGCCAGTTTCTGATGCAGCAGATCGAATTCCGCGAAACCTTGGGTGATTTGAATGAAACTGCCGATCCAATCACTGCACTGGATACCATGCGTAGGGATGTGCAGAGCCAGTACCTGCAGTTACAGAACGATTTTGAGGCGCAACACCTGGCCGGCAATTATACTGACGCCCTGGATACAGTGGCTAAAATGCAATTCTTCTCCAAGCTGCTGGACGAAATCGATCAGCGCGAAGAAGAGTTAGAGGACTTTTAAACCGTGGCATTACTGCAAATTTCAGAACCGGGTCAATCACCGCAACCCCATCAGCGCAAACATGCTGTGGGCATTGACCTGGGCACCACCAATTCATTAGTGGCTGCGGTGCGCAGCGGCTCCCCGGAAACACTGGCGGACGAGCAGGGCAGGCATCTGCTGCCCTCAGTGGTGCACTACTACAAAGAGGGCGTTAGCTGTATTGGCTACGAAGCCGCTGAGCACAATGTAAGCGATCCGCTGAATACGTTGACCTCAGTGAAACGTCTTATGGGTCGCGGCCTAGAGGATGTGAAAACCTTTGGCGGTCAACTGCCCTATGAATTTGCTGCCGATGACGGCGGTATGCCAAAAATTGTTACCGCTGCTGGTTCAGTGAGTCCGATTCAAGTCTCTGCAGAAATTCTACGCAAGCTTGCTGGCCGTGCTGAAATCGCTCTCGACGGTATGCTGGATGGTGCCGTGATTACCGTGCCAGCCTATTTTGATGATGCCCAGCGTCAGGCCACCAAAGATGCTGCGACGCTCGCAGGTATTAAGGTACTGCGTCTGCTCAATGAGCCTACAGCAGCGGCCATTGCCTACGGTCTAGATCAGCGCGAAGACAGCACCATTGCAGTTTATGATCTGGGTGGTGGCACATTTGATATTTCCATTCTGCGGCTTTCCCGCGGAGTTTTTGAAGTTCTGGCCACTGGCGGCGACTCAGCACTGGGAGGCGATGATTTCGATCGCGCAATCGCCGAGTGGATCCGGCAACAGGTGGGGATGGATGAATCCTTAGATCCAATTGAGCAGCGGATTCTGATGGAAACCGCCAAATCAGCCAAAGAAGAGCTCACCGATCAGGACTCCGTCGAAATTGAAGTTCTGGACTGGCAGGGCGTGCTGACCCGAGATCAGCTGAACGCATTGATTGACCCCCTCATTGATAAAACCCTCCGCGCAGCGAAGAAATCTCTGCGCGATGCAGGTGCCAGCACCGATCAGATCAATGAAGTGATTCTGGTGGGTGGCTCGACACGCACACCACGGGTTCACGAAAAAGTGGAACAGCTGTTTAAGCGCCAGCCCCATTCGAATCTCGACCCGGATCGCGTTGTCGCCATGGGCGCGGCACTGCAGGCTGAAGTACTGGTAGGTAATAAGTCTGGCGATGATATGTTGTTGCTCGACGTGATTCCCCTGTCTCTGGGTATTGAGACCATGGGTGGCTTGATCGAGAAAATCATCCACCGCAACACCACTATTCCAGTTTCTAAGGCTCAGGAATTTACCACCTTTAAAGATGGTCAAACCGCCATGGCAGTGCATGTTTTACAGGGCGAGCGCGAGCTGGCCTCAGACTGTCGTTCTCTGGCGCGCTTTGAATTGCGCGGCATACCGCCAATGGTCGCTGGTGGTGCAACTATTCGCGTCGCCTACCAGGTGGACGCCGATGGTCTACTGAGCGTTAATGCTCGGGAGATGATCAGCGGTGTTGAGTCCCATATTGAGGTTAAACCCTCCTATGGGCTCGATGAAAATGAAATCACCAGCATGTTGCAGGATTCCTTTAGCTACGCCAAAGACGACATGAAAGCCCGGGCGCTGCGTGAGCAGCAGGTCGAGGCAGACCGGATGATTGAAGATCTCGGCGCGGCACTGGCAAAAGATGGTCGTGCTCTGCTTGATGAGGCTGAATACAATTGCCTTGAAGTGGCGGTCAAAGAATTACAGATAGTGCGTGATAGCAGTACTGAGCATCGCGTATTGATGCGACAAATTGAATCGGTAGGCAAGGTGAGCGAAGAGTTCGCTGCGCGCCGAATGGATGCCAGCATTAAAAATGCGCTGGCTGGACAAAGTCTTGATGATGTGGAGAACACCCTTTAATGGCACGTATAGTATTTTTACCTCACGAAGATCTGTGCCCCGAAGGTGCGGTAGTTGAATCCAATCCGGGCGAGAGCGTGTGTCAGGCGGCACTGCGCAACGGCATAGATATAGAACATGCCTGCGAGATGTCATGCGCCTGCACCACTTGCCATGTGCATATTCGTGAAGGCTTTATGGAGCTGCCCGAGGCCGATGAGCTGGAAGAGGATTTTCTCGATATGGCCTGGGGCGTGGACCCTGATTCACGACTCAGTTGTCAGCTGATTGCCGACGATGTTGACCTGGTCGTTGAGATCCCTAAATACACTATTAATATGGTTTCGGAGAAACACTGAGCCAGCTGTTTTAAGCTCTCCCTTGGGAGTGGATTAAGAACGGCAATAAATGGAGTAATAGACTATGCTGAAGTGGACAGATATACAGGATATAGCCATCGAGCTAACGGACAACCATCCGGACGTAGATCCCCAGTATGTAAATTTTGTCGATCTGCGCAAATGGGTTTTGGCACTGGAAGAGTTTTCCGATGACCCAGACCGCTGCGGAGAGAAAATTCTCGAAGCAATTCAAATGGCCTGGCTAGATGAGCAAGATTAACGCCGCGTTTAGGTGGTAAAAAGCTAAGGCGCGCAGGAAGCGAGACTCAGGCAAAGGATGGCAGACAGACACAAGCTGTATAAAAAAGTCTTAGACAGAGCCCCTTTTGGCACACTATTGTTTGCCTATGGCGTCTGTATCGACAGCAATAACAGAGCACTGCAGATTCTCAAATGTCAGCGCTCAGACATCATTGGTGCCGCACTCAGCGAAAACCAGAACCAGCAGCCGGCGTCGGTCGAGCAGCTCAAGCAAGTTATCGAAAAACTTCAGCAGGACCAGCTTTCAGGAATTCTCTGGCGCTCGGAGAATATCCTCGAAGAAGATGAAATTGTTGTCTCCCAGGGGCCCTCAGGTCTTGGCGGTGGTGCTGATGATAGCGATGAGATTCTCAGTATTACCCTCTACCCACTCCCCGCACTGGCTCAGATGGTGGTGAAAGAATTTTCCACGATTGTCACGGATGCTACTGATCAGCCAGAGTCTGTAATGGCTGAGTCTGTATTAGACCAATCTGCAGTTGAAGAGCAGATTGCTGCGGTGATTGAAACTGACGCAGAGTCTGAATCCGAGGAAGAGGCTGCATCAGCCCCACTTCCAGCAAAAACTCCCGCGCAACACAGAGATCGGGATCGCTATGAAACCCTCTCCGACTTGCCGGTAAGTCTCAGGCTAATCCATAGCATCGGCGAGTATCTGGATAACCCCCAGAGCGACACCGCCTGTGGTGCGCTGCTATTAATCGATCTCGATCACTTTAACTCGATTAATGAATCCCTAGGTAAAGCTGTGGGCAACCAGATTCTAGAGCGCGCTGCCGTAACCATCAAAGGTCTCTGTACCGAGAATATGGAAATGGACCAGGTGGCCGGTGACTCGTTTTTGGTGCTGATCAAACATATCGCCGAGAGTGCCGAGGAGGCCCGACAAGCCAGTTTGGCTATCGCCAATGAAATCCGCTGCGTTTTAACTAGACCCTTTTTTACTGAGAACGGTGAAGTCAGTGTCACTGCCAGTGTCGGCATCAGCGTGCTCTACGCCGGCCTCTACTATACTTCGCCAGAGGCTATAGCCAGTGCCGAGCAGGCGGTGCAGCAGGCGGAAAGTGCCATGTTCGAAGCCAAGCGCCGCGGTCGCGACAATGTAGTGCTATTTGACTCCCAAATAACCCGTCAGGCGCGGCAGCGTATCAATATGCAGTCCAGTCTGCGCAAAGCCGTAGCCAATCAAGAATTCGACCTCCATGTGCAACCTCAGGTCTCCACTCACAGCGGTGATGTGGTGGGTGGCGAAGTACTGCTCCGCTGGATGCACTCAGGTCAGGCCCAGCGTTCCCCAGCGGACTTTATACCTGTATTGGAATCCTCGGGCATGATCGTCGACGTAGGTCTATGGGTGATCCGCACCTCCTGTGAATATCTGCGCAATATGCTCGATCAGGGACTCTGGACCCCGGATATGCAGATGGCGGTGAATATCAGTCCAAAACAGTTTCATGATCCGCAGTTGATCACGTCTCTTGAGCACAGTTTAAAAAGCTACGATATTCGCCCCGACATGCTCACTCTAGAAGTCACAGAAACCTTGCTGATTGACGATTTTGAATCCGTGGTAGAAAAGATGAAAAAAATTCGCAATATGGGTACCCGCTTTGCCATCGATGACTTTGGCAGCGGTTATTCGTCAATGATCTATCTAAAGCGTCTACCTCTGGATATTCTAAAAATCGACCGTGAATTTATTACCCATCTCAACTCCGACAAAGAAACCCTGGGGCTGGTTGAAGCTATCATGATGGTGGCCCACCACTACGGCTTGGATGTAGTGGCTGAAGGGGTTGAAAAGCGCGAGGTTTTGGAAATTTTGCGCAGTCTCGGCTGCGAGAAATATCAGGGCGCTCATTTCAGTATGCCCGTCTCTCTGGATAAATTTCAGCGTCTGCTGGTTGCTTAGACGCCTGCCGGATAAGCTCCTGTGGAGAAACCTATTGTGACCTCCGTCGCAGGCAGGTAGAATCCGCGCTTTCTGCCCATTAGGGCAATTTTTTTAAAGCACGACTTAATTTTTCGGAGAAATCTTCATGGCGTCTGAACGCACTCTATCTATCATCAAGCCCGATGCAGTAGCAAAAAATGTTGTTGGCCAAATTCTCAGCCGTTTTGAAACTGCCGGCCTGCAGATCATCGCTTGCAAAATGCAGCAGCTGACTCAAGAACAAGCCGAAGGTTTTTACGCTGAGCACAGCGAGCGCCCCTTCTTTAAAGATCTGGTTGCCTTCATGACTTCTGGCCCTGTTTCTGTACAGGTTCTGGAAGGCGAAAACGCGGTTATGACCAACCGTGATCTGATGGGCGCAACTAACCCTAAAGAAGCAGAAGCCGGCACTATCCGTGCAGACTTTGCTGAATCAATCGACGCCAACGCAGTACACGGTTCCGACGCAGTAGCATCAGCTGCTCGTGAAATCGCCTACTTCTTTGCCGACAATGAGCTTTGCTCTCGTTAATTTTCTTGGCTCTCTGGTAGCACCTTAGAGAGCCATAGAAGATCGAGAGAAACTGAGAGACCAGGACATCTATGTCCCAGGAACCAACTGTAACAGCAGTCCACGACGAACAGCCCCGAAAGGTTAAAACTAACCTCTTGGGGCTTTCTGCTTCCCGCATCGGTGACTTTTTAGAGTCCCTGGGTGAGAAGCGTTTCCGTGGCACCCAGATTCTCAAATGGATTCATCAGTACGGAATTGATGATCTCAGTGAGATGACCAATATTTCCAAAGGCCTACGCGAAAGCCTGGCCGAAGTGGCCGAAGTCGTTATGCCAGAGGTTGTCAGCTGTCAGGACTCTGTCGATGGCACACGCAAATGGTTGATCAAAGTCGATGGCGGTAGCTGCATTGAGATGGTCTATATCCCTGAGCGCGACCGCGGCACTCTCTGTGTCTCCTCACAGATTGGCTGTGCCCTAGACTGCAGCTTCTGCGCCACCGGCAAGCAGGGCTTTGCCCGGGATCTAACCACCGCTGAAATTATTGGTCAGCTGTGGATTGCGGCGAAATCCTTTGATCAATTCGATACTAAAAACCCCCGCCGTGTCACCAATGTTGTGATGATGGGCATGGGTGAGCCGCTGATGAATTTCAACAATGTGGTCGACGCCATGAGCTTGATGATGGACGACAATGCCTATGGTTTGTCCAAGCGTCGCGTGACTCTCAGCACTGCAGGTGTGGTTCCGGAATTGGATAAGCTAGGAGATGTCAGTGACGTGTCCCTGGCCATATCACTGCACGCGCCGAACGATGAGTTGCGCAATCAGCTAGTGCCAATTAATCGCAAGTATCCCCTGGTCGACTTTATTGATAGCGCCAAGCGTTACCTGGATAAAATGCCGGATAATCGGCGCAAGGTAACGGTTGAATATACGCTGATGGATATGGTCAATGATCGCGATGAACACGCCAAAGAACTATCCATCTTGCTGCGCGATTTACCCTGCAAGATAAACCTAATTCCCTTTAACCCATTCCCCGGGTCAGAGTACAAAAGAGTCACCAAAGTGGCCCTTGGTCGGTTTAGGGACATTCTGCAAAATGACGGGTACACTGTCACCGTTCGCACCACCCGCGGCGACGATATAGCCGCAGCCTGTGGTCAGTTGGCCGGTGAGGTCAATGACCGAACCAAGCGTCAGGAGCGCTATAAAAAGCGTTTGCAGGACCAGAGTGAAGAGCAAGTGGTGAAGATTGTTGGCTAGTGAGTAGCAAGTAGTAAAGAGCAAGTGACGAGGGCGTCGCTGGCAGTTTCACTGCAGCATAGGGAAAGCGAAAACACGGAGAGTAAAGCATGAAAAACCCGATAAGAAATTATTCGAGATTTTTATTGTTGCTTGCAGTCATGGCCAGCGCCGGTTGTGTATCTAGCGGTGCGAATAAAAGTGCCGGAGCAGATCCAGATGCAGCAAACCAGCAGCATATTAGGTTGGCGCTCAGTTATATCAGTTCGAACAATCGCGATCTGGCCCGGGTTCATTTAGAGAAAGCCAAAGCATTTAATCCGCGTTCTGCTCAACTCTATAATGGCTATGCACTGTTATACCAGATGGAACAAGAATTTGAGCTGGCCGAACGCTACTATCGCAAAGCGCTGGCAGCGGACAGTGATTACACATTGGCCCACTATAATTATTCCGCTTTCCTGTTTAATCAGGGACGCATGCAAGAGGCCCTTGAGGAACTGCAGTTGGTCACTCAGGACCTAGCCTATGAGCGCCGCCCTCAGGCATTTTATATACTGGGGCTAAGCCAGAAGCGCCTCGGTGATACAGAGGCAGCAGTGGAGTCGTTTGAGAAAGCCACCCAGCTGTCGGCAGGATTTGCACCGCCCTTTATAGAGGCCGCTGAAATTTATTTTCAGCAACAGAATTACCCGCTGAGTAAAATGGCACTGGATCGGTTCAAGCAGTTGAGTAAGCCCACATCAAAGAGTTTGTGGTTGTCCGTGAGAATAGAGCAGCGCTTTGGCAACAGAGACAACGCTGCCAGCGAGGGACTGAAACTGAAGAATCTGTTTCCTTACTCCAAAGAAAATCTTGAATATCAAGAGTGGTTAAAACGTAACTAACCAGAGTAATAGAATAAATGTTTAGTGGCACACCCATCGTGCGACGCAAGTCGCGACAGATTATGGTCGGCAACGTTCCGGTTGGCGGAGATGCACCCATCTCTGTTCAGAGTATGACCAATACCAGTACCGCAGATGTCGCAGCCACCGTGGCTCAGATCAACCGTATTCAGGCGGCTGGTGCCGATATAGTTCGCGTCTCCGTACCCTCCATGGAAGAGGCTGAGGCCTTTGGTGCGATTCGCAAGCTGGTCAATGTCCCCTTAGTAGCCGACATTCATTTTGATCACCATATTGCTTTGCGGGTTGCTGACCTAGGTGTCGACTGTCTGCGAATCAATCCGGGGAATATCTCCCGGGAGAGTCGCCTGCGGGAAGTGATCGCCAAGGCGCGAGACCTGAATATCCCTATTCGTATCGGTGTTAATGCCGGTTCCCTGGGCAAAGATCTGCTGCGCAAATACAGCGAACCCACGGCGGAAGCCATGGTTGAATCAGCTATGCGCAATGTGGATCTGCTGGACAAATACGATTTTCAAGACTTTAAAGTCAGCGTCAAAGCCTCAGATATTTTTATGGCCGTTGCCGCCTACCGCGATCTGGCAACCCGTATTGAACAGCCGCTGCACTTGGGTATTACCGAAGCCGGTGGCCTCCGTTCAGGTACGGTTAAATCCGCTATAGGTCTGGGTGCACTCCTGCTCGATGGCATTGGCGACACAGTGCGTATCTCCCTCGCCGCCGACCCAGTGGAAGAGGCCAAAGTGGCCTGGGATATGCTCC
>JAFMBU010000109.1 GCA_017858295.1 Porticoccaceae bacterium
CTCGGCTGCAGAGCTCGACTGAAGAGCTCGACTAGAGAGCAGCTCTGCAACTCGCTGCTACTCTAGCCGATGGAGTTTGACGCCTTTATAGCATCGAGTGATGGATGATCTCGCTGGAGTTGGCGGGCAGTGAAATGCTGGTGCCGTCTTGTCCTAGGGTGACGTCGGAGAACACTTCATCTACACCCTCTAGCCAGATCGCCTCCATACCAGGTGCGATTAATGGTGGCACAATATGGTAGTAGAGCAGGTGACCTACATTGGCATCCCGAGCTATTTCCGCAGCTTCCACAGGTGTGGTGTGGTAGTCGTGAATATCGTTGAAAATCTTTTCTCGCAGTGAGTTGCCGGTGCGCGCCGCAGACTCTGCCATCAGTACCACTAGCTTGGTCGAGAGTGCTTCATGAATCAGTAGATCAACCCCTGCGGAATGTTTCTCTATGCCAGGGGACTTAACCGTATCCCCAGAGATGAGCAGACTGCGACCTTTGTAGGTAAATTTGTAGGCCACGGCGGGTGTGATTGGAAAGTGATCGGCGCTGATCATTTCGATCTGCAGGTCATCATTGTCATAGACCCTTATTGACTCACCGGCTTGGGGCAAGGCAAGGCTTTTTGGAATCATGCCAGCACCGCTGGGGGGCGCAACTTTAACGCCATGATGATCGGTGCGATGCACTGCATCCCGAGCATAGGCTTGGTTAAAGCCATTGACTATTTCTGCTACGCCGACCGGACCATAAACCGGCAGTGGACTGCTGTTATTGTCTGCGACCCAGCGCAACATAGCCATTTCGCCTAGGCCATCTATATGATCTGAGTGGAAGTGAGTGAGAAACAGCGCATCGATGTCGCCCTGATTGATTCCCATACGACCAAGGTTGCGCGCACCATTGGTGCCCGCATCCACAATAAAGAGTTGCTCCCCAGCCACTACCGCGACACAGGGGCCAGAGCGATTGGTACTGGGCATGGGGCCGCCGGCACCACAGAGACTAATATGCAATCCATCGGGCAGTTCAGCGAGAGGCTGTGCAGTCATGATGCCGTCTAGGGCACCAGGCAGTATTTTCAGCATAATGGCGCTGCGCTCAGTGTAGACCGTGAGTGCCAGTAATAGTCCGATGGCTCCCGCTATATAGCGTTTTCTCATGGTTTTCATAGTTCTTATAGCTCGCTGAATTCTTTTTGTTGGATCAGTATTGAGTCCAGATAGTTACATCTGTCATTATGTATGTCAATATAATTCAATCTAACTCATAGCTAACTCTGGGTTGCTCAGAATAGCGCGGTTACCCTGCTGCATAAGTGACTTAATTGCGCTTTAATAAGCGTCTAAAACAATAATTAGAGTGTTGCATCGCCATGATCAAACTCCTTAAGCCGCGTATTATCCAGTTGATTTTCAGCCAGTGGCTGCGCAATCGCCGTCGCCGTCGCGGGGAAAAACGTCGTCTCGCCAATAGTCAGGCTCACCTGATAGTCGTTTATCTGCGCCTCAATGACGCTCACAGTTACCTTTTGCTGCAAGTGTTGCAGCAGTTTGCTCAGCGCTACCCTGTGAGCTTTGATTTCCGCACTGTATTGAATCTTGAGGAAGATATGTATCCGGCACCGGCGCTGTGGCAGAGCAATGCCTTTGCCGATGGCGTTCATCTTGCGCAGCTTTATGATCTGCGTTTTCCGACTCAGCCACCTGAGGTATCTGAGGAAAGACTTATGCAACTCACCGCTCAGCTGTTGCACTGGGAATTGCAGCCCGGTTATCTCGACAATGCTCTGCAGCTGTTTGATGCTTACTGGCAGGGTGACAATGACAGTCTGGAGCAACTTGTGGATAGCAATATTACTGATCATTGGGAATGTTACAGCCATCACTTGCAGGCTAATGAGGCGCAGTTTAAACAGCAGGGCCATTATCTCAGCGGCATGCTGCACTATGGCGGTGAATGGTACTGGGGCCTCAATCGGCTGGAGCATCTGGAGCTGCGACTAAATGAGATGGGTCTCCAAGAGGACCAAAGCAATGCTGTTGTTTTTGATAAAAACCACCGGGATTTCTGTGGTCAGAGTTTAAAGGCTAACCGCAGTGATCAGGGGGCAGGCCAGGTAAAGGCTATTGTTATGTACTGGTCCATGCGCAGTCCCTATTCCTACCTTGCACTGGTGCGTGCTCGGCAGCTCGCCGATCACTATCAGGTGCCCCTGGAGGTGAAGCCGGTATTGCCCATGGTGATGCGGCGTATGCAGGTGCCGAAAACAAAGAGTGGTTATATCACTGCAGATGTAAAGCGCGAGGCGGATAAATACGCTATTCCCTTTGGCCGTATTGCCGACCCTCTGGGTGCCGGCGTTGAGCGTTGCTATGCACTGTTTGCCTATGCCCAGTCTTGCGGACTGGGGCTGAGCTTTTTGCAGAGCTGCGCCGAAGGTGTTTGGTCCGAAGGGATTCTCTCCGAGTCCGACAGAGGTTTACAGCAGCTGGTGGAGCGGGCTGGGCTGGATTGGAATCAGGCGCGGCCGTTACTGGATGATGAGTCATGGCGTCTTTGGGCTCAGGATAATCTAGCCGAACTCTATGGTCATGATCTCTGGGGTGTCCCCAGTTTGGTTTATGGGGAAACTAAAGTCTTTGGTCAGGATCGCCTTGATCGCATCGAGCAGGGGATTATCAGAGACCTTTCTGCGCTTACTCAATAAATCGTTAAAATAATAAAGAGTTGTTAAATGACCTTTTCTAATCGCATTACCCAATTAACCGGCACTCAATACCCGATCATTCAAGCCCCTATGGGTTGGATCGCCCGCGCACAGCTAGCATCGGCGGTGAGTAATGCCGGCGGTTTGGGGGTTATCGAAACCAGCTCAGGTGAGCTGGATAATATCAAGTTGGAAGTGGCGAAAATGCGCCAGCTCACGGACAAGCCATTTGGCATGAATGTGGCACTCTCCTATGTGCGCGACAGCAATATTATTGATTTTGTGGTGGAGCAGGGGATCAAGTTTGTCACCACCTCCTCGGGCAGTCCCAGTGTCTGTACCAAGGATTTCCAGGCGGCAGGCATCACCGTTTTTCATGTGGTACCCACGCTGGAGATGGCCCTTAAAGCGCTTGATGCAGGTGTCGACGGCTTAGTCGTAGAAGGGGGCGAAGGCGGTGGTTTTAAAAACCCCAGTCCGGTCTCCACTATGGTGTTGCTGCCGCTGATTCGTTCCCACTGCGATGTGCCAATTATCGCCGCTGGGGGTATCGCCGATGGCCCCTCCATGGCCGCGGCTTTTGCGCTTGGCGCTGAGGGCGTACAGATGGGCACGCGGATGCTCTCCTGCGCCGAGTCCCCAGTGCACAGCAACTGGAAAGAGGCGATTGTGAACTCCCGTGAAACCGATACGGTATTTCTCAATCAGCAGGGTCGTCCGGCATTGCGGGCACTGAAAACTGAATTAACTGCAGGTCTCGAGCCCCTGGGTAAGTTTAATATCATGGAGCATATGGCCAATTTACAGAGGCTCTATTTTGCTGGGGATATGGAAGCGGCGATTCCGCTACAGGGTCAGGTGGGTGGTCGTATCGACAGAGTGCTGAGTGCTCAGGACGTTATTGATGAGACCATGACCGGTTTTCATACCGCCATCAACAATCTTCATCGCCAGTACGGTCAATAGGTTTAATTAGCCGCTATACTGGCAAGATTAGTTTAATCAATCTGAAGAGAAATAAATGGCCGACTTCGATGTTTTTAATGGTGATGCGGATGGTATCTGCGCACTTCTCCAGCTGCGCTTTGCGGAGCCCCGAGATGCCCAACTAGTCACTGGCGTAAAGCGGGAGATTGATCTTTTAAACCGTGTTTATCCCGAGGCTGACGACCGTATTACGGTGTTGGATATCTCTCTGGATAAAAACCGTGAGGGTTTGAATCGGGCATTGGATGTGGGCGCTCAGGTGTTTTATGTGGATCACCATTTTGCCGGTTCTGTTCCGGCCTCAGCGAGACTTAAGTCATTGATCAATGAAGCACCAGATGTCTGCACATCGGTACTGATTAACCACTATCTCCGCGGCGCCTACCGCGAGTGGGCCATAGTGGGAACCTATGGTGACAATCTCAAACATACCGCTGCTGGATTGATTAAGAATCTGCAGCTGTCCACCGACAAAGCTAAGTTGTTGGAAAATCTCGGGATCTATATCAACTACAACGGTTATGGCGCCAGCCTTGAAGAGCTGCACTTTGCTCCAGATCAGCTCTATAGTTTACTCAGTGGGTATCGCAGCCCGTTTGATTTTGTTAGCGATAATACAGAGGATTTTCAAAGGCTTGAGCAGGGCTACCATCAGGATATTGAGGCGGCGCAGTCGACTATTGCCCTGGTGGCCAGCGATGCAATTGCTGCCTTTGTGCTGCCGGATGCGCCCTGGGCCCGCCGTGTCAGTGGGGTTTACAGCAATCAGTTGGCCAACGATAATCCGAGCCGCGGTCATGCGGTGCTGACGGTTAAGCCCAATGGCAACTATCTGGTTAGCCTGCGCGCACCACTGAATAATAAAAAGGGTGCTGCGGCACTCTGTATGCAGTTTCCTACAGGAGGTGGTCGTGAGGCCGCAGCGGGGATCAATGATTTGCCAGCGGATAGGTTGGCGGAATTTTTGGATGCTTTTAAGAAAGCGTTTAGCGTCTCGTAACGAATAGCAACAAATAGCAACAGCTAGCAATAACCAATTTTAGGGAGAGAAAATTTGTCCACTGCACGTCCATTTTCAGTTTTAGGTATTCAGCAGATCGCCGTTGGCGGTGCCAGCAAAGCCAAGTTACGCGGTTTTTGGGTTGATCTATTGGGCCTGCAATATCGCGATACCTTTGTCAGTGAGTCTGAAAATGTCGATGAAGATATCTGTGAGATGGGTGCCGGAGCCTTTGCCGTGGAAGTGGATTTGATGCAGCCTCTAGATACGGAACGACGACCACGGGTGGATAAGCCGGCACTAAATCATGTTGGACTCTGGGTTGACGATCTGGCCTCCGCTGTGGATTGGCTCACTGAGCAGGGGCTGCGCTTTACCCCTGGGGGTATTCGCAAAGGTGCGGCGGGGCACGATGTGTGTTTTGTTCATCCAGTGGCCAATGAAGAGTATCCCCTCTCGGCTGAGGGTGTTTTGGTGGAGTTAGTGCAGGCGCCAGACACTGTTATAGCAGCCTATAAGGTCCTGGCTGAGGCGTCTTCTTAATCAGAGCTCGGCCATCAGGGAGCTGCAATCAGTCAGCTCCTGAGCAATCACATGAACCACATTGCCATCGGTCTCCACCACCCCTTTAACCATCAGTAGATGGCCTTTCAACAAGGCTTCACGACAGCGTTCCTGAACCCTTGTCCAGACTACAATATTGCTATTGCCTGTTTCATCCTCAAGGGTTAAAAAGATCACTCCCGACGCTGTGCCCGGTCGCTGCCGTCCAGTGACCAAGCCAGCTATACGCACAAAGCGTCGATTGCCCAGGGTGGGTAGATCAATGGTTCGCTTGCAGCGCTGCAGGGTTTTTGACTGCTCTCGCAGTATTGCCATAGGGTGACGGCCGAGACTGACGCCGGTGCTGCTGTAATCGGCATTCAGTTCTTCCACCTCTGAGGGGGTGGATAGGATTGCTGGGAGGGAATCACTGTCCTGTGCCGATTCCAGCAGTGGTCGATAGTCTTCAATAGCCAGCGCATCCCAATGGGCTTGGCGACGATTGCTAGTCAGTGAGCGCAGTGCCCCGGCGCTACTTAACAGCGCTAGGTCAGCTTGGGATAATCCCGCGGCTCGGCTCAGTTGTGCAAGGCCATTAAATCCCTGTTGGCTGTTTCGCTGCGCTGAGACAATTCTTTGCGCGGTTTGGTGTGAGAG
>JAFMBU010000110.1 GCA_017858295.1 Porticoccaceae bacterium
GGCGCAAATTATTCTAACTGTCACGGATTTGGCATGAAAATTTTCATAATAAAAAATCATGATGGAAGCCTTTTAGGTAAAGATCTTGAGTGGGTGGACGGCGCCAATGCTAGCCTCCTTTTTACTGCACAACACCGCGATATTGCCCTCAATCAGCTGATCGAATTAAACGCTAAAAATATCCATTTGCGCGCCGAGATTATTGAGTGCGAGGCGGATAAAAAAGGCCGCCCGACACTAGTCCTGGAAGCCGCAGCATTGCTTTCCGAAGCTCCAGCCAATGCCGACCAAATCAGCGCGGCCTAAACAGGAACCTTTGCGTGTCAATTGAAACTCGTCTTGCGGCGCTAGCGCAGCCAAACTCTATCGCGATACTAAAAAATATTGCCCGGGGCATAGAGAAGGAAAGCCTCAGGGTAGAGCCCTCTGGCCGTATGGCGATGACGCCACACCCCAAAGCCTTAGGCAGCGCCTTAACTCATCCGTCGATTACCACCGACTACTCCGAAGCACTGCTGGAATTTATTACTGCGCCATCGGCCTCTATAGATGAGGTCATCAACGAGCTTGAAGAAATCCACAGCTACACCTATCAGCATATCGGGGATGAACTTCTCTGGGTCAGCAGCATGCCCTGTCAGTTGGGCGACGATAGCAGCATTCCCGTGGGCCAATATGGCAGCTCCAATAGTGGCCAGATGAAAACTGTCTATCGTCTCGGCCTCGGCCATCGCTATGGCCGGCTGATGCAAACCATTGCCGGAATCCATTACAACTTTTCCGTGCCAGACGAACTCTGGAAGCAATTGCAGGTCCTCGAGGGCGGCAATCAGCAGTCACTGCAAGATTTTAAGACCGATGGCTACTTTGCCCTGATCCGCAATTTCAGACGCTACTTCTGGCTGCTGCTCTATCTGCTGGGTGCGGCGCCTGCTGTCTGTGCCAGCTTTGTCCGCGGCCGCGAGCACGATCTTGTGCCACTGGGCAATGACAGCCACAGCTTGCACCTACCCTATGCCACGTCACTGCGCATGGGTAATCTCGGCTATCAGAGTGATGCTCAAAGCTCCCTGGTGGTCTGCTACAACGATATTGCCCAGTACAGCAGAACCCTGAAAGGCGCTCTGGAAACGCCCTATCAACCCTATGAAGAGATCGGATTAAAAGATGCTCAGGGTAACTATCAGCAGTTGACGACTAATCTGCTGCAAATTGAAAATGAGTTTTACAGCCCGATCCGACCGAAGCGCACCGCCGCCCCAGGAGAAACGCCTCTGGAGGCATTGGAGAATCACGGTGTTGAGTACATTGAAGTGCGCTGTGTTGACTTAAACCCACTGCTGCCCAATGGTATAGATAAACCAACCAGTCAATTTTTGGATACCTTTCTACTCTTCTGCCTACTCAAAGACAGTCCGCTTACTAACAATGATGAGTACCGCCAGATTACTGAAAATCAGCGCCGCGCTGTAGCGCGCGGTCGCGACCCTGAGCTGGAACTGTTGGATGGTGATAAGCAGCGCAATTTGGTGGAATGGGGTCTGTCGCTGATGGCCGAAATACAGCCGGTCGCCGAGATACTCGATCAGGCTAACAGTACTGCCGAATACAGCACCACTGCCGAGCTGATGAAAACGCGCCTGCAGGACAATAGCCTGACCCCCGCTGCTCAGCTGATAGCCGAAATGACGGCCAACAATGAGACTTACTATGGCATGGCCATGCGCAAGGCTCAGGAACATCGGCAATACTTTAAGAGTAAAGCGCTAAACTCGGAGACGGCAGAAAAATATCGTCGCCTGGCCGAAGAGTCGCAGCTCAAACAAAAACAGATTGAAGCATCGGATAGCCTCACATTTGACCAATTTATCGCAGACTATTATCAGTAAATGATTGCTCACGAGCAGGCCGATATAAGGAGTAAAGATTGAACTTACCCAACAACCAAACCATCAGTCTCAGTGCCGCTGCAGTCTGTGCCGCTCTAATCGCCGTAGCCATCCTCTATTTTCAAAATTATCTGGGACTGGAACCCTGCTATCTGTGCATGACTCAGCGAGTATTTGTGATCGCGGTTGGCGTAATTTTTCTAGCCGCCGGACTGCACAATCCCGCGGCCACAGGTCAAAAGATCTACGCTGGCCTAGCCACATTGACAGCATTGGGCGGCAGCTTTTTCTCTATTAAACAGCTGTGGCTGCAGGGGCTTCCAGAAGATCAGGTCCCCGCTTGTGGCCCCCCAGTAGACTACCTATTCGATGCTTTTTCAGTCTCCGAGGCCATCAGCATGCTGTTGCGCGGTGACGGCAACTGCGCCGAAGTACAGTGGCAGTTACTGGGTCTCAGCATGCCTGGCTGGGTTCTCGTCAGTTTCATCGGTCTCGCTGGAGTGGGGCTGTTACAACTGCTGCGTAAATGAAAAAGCTCGCCATCGGCCTACTTATTCTGGTGGTTTTCCAGTGGCTTGGCCAATGGGGCGTCGCATTCCTGGGGCTAAATATTCCCGGACAGCTATTGGGCATGATCCTTCTGCTGGTCGTTCTGAGCCTCAATAAATCCCTACTGCCCTGGCTGGAGACGACCAGCAGCCAATTAATTCGTTTTATCGCCCTACTATTTGTCCCAATCACTACCGGAGCCTTCTTTCTCGGGCCTGAGATATTCGCACAACTGCCACAAATTCTAGCCGTGCTGATTATTTCGACTCTGTTAGCCCAGTGGTTTATGGCGTTGCTTATCAATCGGCTACGCCGCTCAGGTGATAAGTGAAATGAGTGAAATTATTGCGCAGCAGTGGCAGATTATTAGCAGCACATCCTGGCCACTGCTGCTAACGCTAGCGGGTTTTGCCATTGCCTGGTGGACCTATAATCGCTCCGGCAGGGCCTCATTACTGCATCCCTTAATGATCGCGACACCGCTGATTTATTTCACCATGCAAATCATTGATCTGGATTTTGCAGCCTATTACTCAGGCAACGGTATTTTAAACTGGCTGCTGGGGCCGGCCACTGTGGCTCTGGCAGTGCCTCTTTCCCAGCAATTGCGCCAGCTTCCAGCGATGTTTAAACCGCTCACAGTTGCCCTGTTGCTCGGCGGTCTATTCGCCACACTGAGCGCCCTGTTACTGGTCAAGTTATTCGGTTTGAGCGATATAGTGCTGCTATCCTTAGCCGCCAAATCTGTCACTTCACCTATTGCCCTGAGCATAGTTGAGCAGATCGGCGGCCTAACAAGCTTACTAGCGGTGGCAACCATGATTACTGGACTGGCAGGCATTGTAGTGGCGAAGACCATTTTTCATCTGACTCAGTTAGAGGATGAGCGCTGGCAGGGGTTGATCCTCGGCGTCACTGCCCATGCCATTGGCACTGCCAAGGCATTTGAGAGCAGTCCCCGCTGCGGCGCGTTTGCTACATTGGGCATGGGTATTAATGGCATCCTAACAGCGATTGCCCTGCCGCTCTCAATTGGTCTTTTTATCCTTTGAGTATTTATTGTTCGACCTAAAACAAAGTAAACTGTGGGTCCATTAGGGAGTGATGAGGTTACATGGCATGTTAGAAGATCTACAACGATTAAAACAACACTGGGGCGGTGTCAGCGACATCGTCGATCGCTGGTTAGAAGAGCGCCGCGAGTTGCTGGTGAAATACTGCGATCTGATTGAGATCCATGACTTCGACAGTGCCAATCGAGCTCATGGTGACAAGTTGCAGAGCTTCTGCGAAGTGATGGTGGACTATGTATCTGTGGGCCACTTTGAAGTCTATGAACAGCTGGCTAAAGAAGCTAAAGCATTCAGCGACAGTGAAGGTCTCAAAACTGGCGCAGATCTTGTAGAAAAGATTCAGCCCTCTACGGAAGCGGTTTTGGACTTTAACGATAAATACCTGGAAACAGATGACCTGGATTCCTTGGCCACTGATCTGTCGGTTATTGGCGAGGCTCTAGAACAGCGCTTTGAATCCGAAGACAAAATGATCGAAGTGCTGCACAACGGGCACCTTGAGCAACTGCAAAAGGCGAGCTCAGCGCCGGTATAAGAGTTTTGGTGATTCAGAAGACAAGAAAAAGCCCCGAGTTATCGGGGCTTTTTCGTTTTGCTGTAGCGACTTATTTTATTGCAGGCTAAATTTAGCCATCAATATTAGCGTTCAACAGTTCCACTTCAAAAATCAGTACTGAGTTGGGACCTATTGGACCAGCGCCGCCGGGACCGTAGGCCAACTCGGCAGGAATATAAAGCTCCCACTTAGAGCCTTCGGGCATCAACTGCAATGCTTCAGTCCAGCCGGGAATCACCTGAGTAACACCAAACTGCGCCGGTACGCCGCGCTTAACCGAGCTGTCGAATTCAGTGCCATCTAACAGACGACCTGCATAGTGAACTTCAACCGTGCTGTCAGCCGTGGGAGTAGCGCCAGTACCAGCAGTGAGAATCTTGTACTGCAAACCGCTTGCAGTTGTGGTCACGCCCTCTTTGGCACCATTGGCAGCCAGAAAATCAGCTCCCTCTTTAATATTGCCTTCAGACTGCATAGCTGTAGCTTGCTGTTGAGCCTTTTCCATCTCATCGCGCTTGGCGGTCATCTCCGTTTCAAAGCGCTGAATGGTTTCAGCGATTTGCTCTTCGGTTAACGCCGGCGCCTTTTCATCAAGCCCATCGGTAAAACCCTGATTAAAGGCCTGTGCATCAATCTCTAAACCAATGCCGCGAATATTTTTACCGTTGTCTAAACCCATCAAATAGCTGATGCGCTGACTGTGGCTATCTAGACTGGCAGCGGATGCCGCCTCAGTAGATGTGTCTGACGTCTGAGAATCACAGGCTGCGATTACAAACAGCAGTGCGATAGGTAAAAGCTTTTTCATATTAATGTCCTTTTCTTCACGTTGATTAACTCTGATTAACAATGGATTGTATTTGAATAATACGACTAAATAATTCGGCGGCCCAAGTTTAGTTTATTTCCAAGCCCGTATCGACTTAGTAAAACTAGTCTATTTTTTGATACAGCAGATCCCACACACCGTGACCAAGACGCTCGCCGCGCTTCTCAAATTTAGTCAGCGGTCGGTACTCGGGGCGGGGTGAATACTGCTGTTCGCCAACGGTGTTTTTAAAGCCAGGCGCGACCTCTAAAACCTCGAGCATCTGCTCGGCATAGTGCTGCCAATCGGTGGCCATATGCAGTACACCACCGAGCTCAAGCTTATCGCGAATCAACTGAACAAATTGCGGCTGCACAATACGTCGCTTGTTATGCTTCTTCTTGTGCCAGGGATCCGGGAAATAGAGCTGCAGACGATGCAGGCTAGACGAGGGAATACATTCATTGAGCACATCGGTGGCATCGGCCAGATAGACGCGCAGATTTTTGATCTGCTGTTCTTCTGCACTGGCAATCAATCGACCCACCCCTGGAGGGTGCACCTCGATGCCAATAAAATCGTGTTCCGGCGCGGCACTGGCCATCTGCAATAGAGAGTCCCCCATGCCAAAACCAATTTCGACAATTAACGGCGCCTTGCGGCCAAAAATAGTCTCGGCATCAATCGGACCATCATCGAGCTTTAAACCATAAAAAGACCAACCGCTACTGAAGGCATTGCGCTGCCCTTCGGTCATGCGACCGGCACGAACTACATAGCTGCGGATAGCTTTCTTGCGATACTCAGGCCTGAATTCAGAACTGCGCTCTGCCGAACCAGCATGCTCTTGAATCCCGTTTTGAGAGCCGTTTTGAGAGCCGTCTTGAGTGCTAGGTTTAGTATCGTCTTGTAGATCGTCGCTGTTAATGTCCATTAATCCTCGGCGC
>JAFMBU010000006.1 GCA_017858295.1 Porticoccaceae bacterium
GCGCTATTGTCGCAACTCATATGCTTGAGTCGATGATTGAAAATCCCAATCCGACTCGTGCCGAAGTGACTGATGTTGCCAATGCGGTATACGAAGAAGCAGATGCAATTATGCTCTCCGGCGAGACCACAGTCGGTAAGTACCCGGTTAAATGCGTTGAGATTCTCGATCGTATTGCCCGCTCCACGGAAAGTAGTCGCGGTCTTAGGTTCACCGACAATCTGGTGATCGAAGGCGACAAGCAGCAGATTGCCCAAGCGGCCGTCAATCTCGCCGAAGCGATTTCGGCGAAGGCGATTATTGTGCCCACCAAGCGTGGCCGCATGGCTAATCGGGTAACCAACTGTCACCCCCAGGAATCGATTATCTGCGCCTTTACCAACAGCGGAGTTACCAGGCGCCAGCTGGTATTGAACCGCAATGTACTGAGCTACCAAATTGATTTTGGCCAGAATTCGGATGCCACTCTAGCAGCGGCTGCAGCAATTATGATCAATCGCGATGAGTTCTCGCCGGAAGATAGAGTAGTGGTTATTTCAGATACCCTAGCGGGTGACGGTATTGAAGCCATCCAGATTCGTCAGATCGCAGACCTGTTATAAAAACATCGACATCCGGCCCTGGGGAAACCTCAGGGCCGGATGGGAAAAGCTAATAATTAGAGGCCAAGAATTAGAAGCCAGCAATTAGGAGCCGAGAAAAAATTGATAGGCCTCGTTCTCAGTTTCGTTAACATAGTGATAACCCAGATTATCAAGAAAGCCTGACAGTGTCTTAAGGTCTTTCTTCGACGCCTGAATGCCCACCAGCACGCGACCAAAGGCCGAACCATGATTGCGATAGTGGAACATGGAAATATTAAATCCACTACCCAGCTGAGTGAGGAAGTTCAATAGCGCACCGGGTCGTTCGGGAAACTCAAAGCGAAAAACCTGCTCTTCTCCCACCTGGGGTGAGCGCCCCCCCACCATATGGCGAATATGGGATTTAGCCACTTCATTGTCGGTCATATCGGCAACTGTGTATCCCTGCTCACGGAGCTCAGCCACTAACTGGTGACGGTCCTCATCATCAACCACCTGTGCCCCAACAAAAATATGTGCCTTGTTGGCATCGCTAAAGCGGTAGTTAAATTCAGAGATATTGCGCCTGTGCATGGCCTTACAAAATAACTTAAAGCTGCCAGGTTTTTCGTCGATGGTCACCGCCAACACTGCTTCGCGCTTTTCACCAATTTCAGTGCGCTCAGAAATATAGCGCAGGCGATCAAAATCTATATTGGCGCCGCACTGGATTGACAATAGTGTCTGGCCTTCTACGCCATGCTGTTCGACATATTTTTTCAAACCAGCCAAACCCATAGCGCCAGAGGGCTCGCAAATGGCTCGCGTATCACTGTAGACATCTTTAATCGCCGCACAGATTTCATCCGTGCTAACGGTGACCACTTCGTCAACCAAGTCTTTTAATAAGCGGAAGGTCTCTTTGCCAATTTGCGCAACAGCAGTGCCATCAGCAAAAATGCCCACTTCTTTTAAGCGCACTCGCCGACCAGCTTTTAATGCGGCATCAAGACAGGCACTGTCATTAGCTTCGACAGCAATAATTTTTACATCGGGACGCACATATTTAACATAGGCTGCGACGCCGGCACAGAGACCGCCACCGCCAACAGCGATAAAAATTACATCCAAGTCACCAGGCAATTGACGCAATATCTCCATACCAATGGTGCCCTGTCCAGCAATAACATCCGGATCATCGAAGGGGTGGATATAGACCAAACCTTTCTCTTCGACTAACTTTTGCGCATGGGCAGACGCCGCATCATAGTTGTCGCCAACCAAGACCACTTTGGCACCGCGAGCACGCACTGCTTCCACTTTAATTTGTGGAGTCGTCTTGGGCATTACTATAGTTGCCTTAACACCCATTTTTTTTGATGCCAGGGCCAGACCCTGAGCATGATTTCCCGCCGACGCCGCAATCACACCTATGGCTCGCTGCTCATCAGTAAGCTGGCGCAGCTTGTTGTAAGCACCGCGCAACTTAAATGAGAATACCGGCTGCAAGTCTTCACGCTTTAACAACACTTGATTATTGAGTCGCTGGGAAAGCAGTGGCGCTGGGTCGATCGGTGTTTCGATCACCAGATCATAGATACGCGCATCGAGAATTTTTTTTACGTACTTCTGTGGCATGGAAAGTCCATAATTTGAGTCTGAAAGATCAATGGTAAGTTGATATACCGATTTACGCCACCCTCAAAGCGATGAATCTGTTTTATTGCGCTTATCACCGTATAATTGCGCGCTTACAAAACAGATAACGGTTGAGGTTATAAGGTGGATCAGAATCAATTAAAACTCGCGGTAGCTGCCGCTGCAGTCGAGTACACATTAAGTAAGATCAACCCCGAGAGTATTGTCGGCATAGGCACAGGCTCCACGGCCAACTGCTTTATCGACTTACTCGCCGAACATAAAAATAGTTTTCAGGCTGCAGTGGCAAGTTCTGACGCTTCAGCAGAGCGCTTGCGCGGTCATGGCATTGACGTTATCGAACTCAATGCCGCAGCAGAAATCACTATTTATATAGATGGCGCCGATGAAGCCAATCCCCATCTTGAGCTGATCAAGGGCGGCGGCGCAGCACTGACCAGAGAAAAAATTGTTACTGCAGTGGCCAATGAATTTGTCTGCATTGCCGATGAGAGCAAGTGGGTCGACTACCTGGGCCAGTTCCCCCTGCCAGTGGAAGTAATTCCTATGGCGCGCAGCTATGTGGCAAGAGAACTGGTCAAGCTGGGCGGCGATCCAGTGTGGCGTGAAAACGTGATCACAGACAATGGCAACCAGATTCTCGATGTACACCATCTCTATCCCGTCGCATCCCCTCAGGCTCTGGAGGAAAAGATCAACCAAATTACCGGTGTGGTGACCAATGGCTTCTTTGCTCTTAAAGCGGCCGACATATTATTTTTGGCAACCCAGCAGGGCATTGTCACTCACTACCCAAAAGCATAAGCAGCGGCGATTAAAACAATGAGAAAATATCACGTCTGTGGTCTGGGTAATGCCTTGGTCGATACGGAAATTGAAGTCAGCGAGAAAAACCTCAGCGATCTGGGAATTGAAAAAGGCCTGATGACCTTAGTGGACGAAGAGCGCCAGCATTTTTTGCAGGACAGTCTCAGCGATCACCTGGTGATGTCAAAGCGAGCCTGTGGCGGTTCTGCGGCAAATACGGTTATCTCCCTTAGCCAGTTTGGCGGCAAAGGCTTTTTGTCCTGCAAAGTGGCAGACGATGAAAATGGTCAGTTCTATATGCAGGATCTGATGGATAACGGTGTAGACCACAATGCGGATGCTCAGATGTCACAGGGCATTACCGGAAAATGTCTAGTGATGATCACTGATGATGCTGACCGGACTATGAATACGTTCCTCGGTATCAGTTCTGACCTGGCTCCTGTAGATGTCGACCCAGAAGCTATTGAGAATTCAGAATACCTTTATATTGAAGGCTATCTAGTCACTGGAGAGAGTTCTCTAAACGCTGTTCTTGAGGCCTGTAAAATCGCTCGTCAGGCAGGCACTAAAATCGCACTAAGTTTGTCCGACCCTGGCATTGTTGAATATTTTCGCGATGGCCTAAAAAGCATTGTCGGCGATGGCGTGGATCTACTGTTTTGCAACCAGCAGGAAGCTCTCAGCTGGTGTCAGACCGATAATTTGGATCGGGCCTTGGAACAGTTACAGAATAGCGCGGCACAGTTTGCAGTGACATTAGGCAGCGAAGGCGTAGTGGTGTTTGATGGCAGTGATTATCTGCGCGCAGCGGCACAGCCTATTACCGCAGTGGATACCAATGGTGCAGGTGATATGTTTGCCGGCGCCTACCTCTATGGAATTACTCAGGGTTATTCCAGCCTGTCTGCGGCAGTGTTTGCCAATCGCGCGGCAAGTGCGGTTGTCGGCCAGTATGGCCCAAGATTACACAGCGCTGAGTACGATGGTCTTAAGGAAGGCTTGAAATAAACCTAGGATAGGGAACTGGCGAACTTAGCGTCGGATTTGATCCAGGGGCTGCGGATGCTGAAATAGAAAGCCCTGTAAATAATCGACACCAATTTTCTTCAGCAGACGCAGCTGATTTTCATTTTCTACTCCCTCCGCCACAGTGGTGACGCCCATAATGTGGCCCAGGTGATTAATGGTACTCACCACAGAGTAATCCACATCGCTGTTTTCCATGGTGTGAATAAAACTCGAATCAATCTTCAGGCAGTCAATGGGCAGCTCTTTCAAATAGGCAAATGACGACAGCCCACTGCCGAAATCATCCAGTGCAATGGACACTCCCACTGAACGCAGTGTGGAGATCAAGCGCTTGGCTTCCTGTAGATGCTTGACCGCTGCCGTCTCGGTAATTTCGAACTGAATATGCTGCGGCGAGATTCCAGTGTCACTAAAACCGCTGAGAATGTAGTCAATCGCATTCTCATCTCCCACGGTGCTGCCGGAGAGGTTTACCGAGAGCAATGGCAGGGGTAAACCCTCACTCCGCAAACGCTGAAGAAACTTTAGGGAATGGCTGAATACCCACTTGTCTAGATCATCAATAAGTGAAAAATGTTCGGCGCCGGGAATAAATTCTGAGGGTGGCAAAATAGTGCCATCACTGTCGCGCATTCGCACCAGTACCTCATAACATGTGGCCGTTGTGGCAGTGCCGTTTAGCGACACAATCGGCTGGGCAAATAGGGTGAAGCGATCCTCATCTAGGGCTGAGACAATTTTCGGCATGCTGGTAGCAAGACTGCGCCGTCGAGCAACCTCTTCATTAAATGACTGAAAGTGTATTTTATTGCGGCCCTTATCCCGAGCCGTGGCACAGGAAGAGCCCGCCGAAATCATTAGATCTATATCGGACAGAGCCGTGTCATCAATCAGTATGGCGCCAATACTCGCGCCAATTTTTAACACTTCCCCTTCCCAGGGCACTCGCAGCTCTTTGACCTCGGCTAGAATACGCTCCGCCAGCATCATCGCCTTGTCGTAATTAACCCTATGTATCAGCAGTGCAAATTCGTCATTGCCAATACGCGCGGCTATATCACTGGGTCCAGCAAGCCGAATCAGTAACTGAGCAAATTCTTTCAATAACTCATCACCAGCAGTGTGCCCACTGGTATCGTTGATCACTGAAAAGTTATATAAGTCGATATAGAGCAGCGCGTGTATTGCGCCCTCGTGTCGAGCAATTTCAATGGCCTTTTGGATGCGCTTAGATAAGGATGCGCGGTTCGGCAGCCCAGTTAAAGAATCATGCATCGACTGCCACTGCAGGCGACTGGAAACCCGGCGCGCTTCACTGCGAGGCCTAAAGATCACCAGACACTTAACAATACGACCCATGGCATCGCGCTGGGGAAATGCAGACACCGAAACACTCACCGGGGCCGCGCCCCGCACTTTTAATAGCAGCGACTGATTGGACTCCACATTGAGAGCTTTATTTAGCGCATCCTGAACCGGTGTTTCGGCAATACCCGTGTCTTCGTTAGCTAGGGGCATGGCCGCATGAATCTGTACCGGCTTGGACTTATCTAATTTGAAGCCCAGTAATTGCTCGGCGATAGGGTTCATTTCCAAGATAAAGCCTTCGGCATCCACAAGCGCCACGGCGTCGGCAATATGGCGTGAGGTCAGGTCATAGAGCTGCCCACGGTTGATTAACTCCTCGGCCTGCTGGCTAACCTCAGTGCAATCATGGCAGAGCATAATCAGCTGACCTGGATCAGTAGCCGAATGAAATAGTTTGATATCCAGATAACGACTTTCGCCGTGGCTTGTGGCGGCCAGCACATAACCCTGATTATGCCGAGTGGCAAGGCTATTAATGTTTTCCACAAGGTCTAGCCCGTGCATTTCATCGAGACCGGGGAGTAGCGTGCGCACAGAACTGCCAAGTAATAGTTCAATGCTGTAACCAAATAATGTTTCTGCGGCAGGGCTAATTTGAGTTATAAAACCAAATTGATCCGCGGTGATATAGGCGGCGTTTTTATCTATAACAAAGGTGTCAGACGACTGATCTGTTAGCGCGAGGTTGTTAGATTTTGCACTGCGATTAGCTAGAGTACCGTCCTTTGTTGGCGTTTTTTTGTCGCTGGTATTTTTAGTCTCAGCCTGCAGACTAAAACGGATCAGGCAGTAGTTATTAGACGCATCATCGTACGCAGTCATAGACACGCCCAACAACGAAGAGCTGTCTCGAGAAAACGTCTCGGTGAATTGATCTAACAGGCTGTTGTCCGCTGGCCGAGTAAAGCGGCTGTTGCCGGCGGCACTAATAATTTGATGCAGCTCTCCAGAGAAGCCACTGCCCAATAATCCTGGAAATAGCGCATAGAAACGCTTGCCCTGAGACTGACCTGAAGAAACTTGGCAGAAATCCGCAGCTTTGCGGTCGATCATCACCACTCTGAGGTTGCGGTCAACAACCATCACGCCCCCCTGCAGACGCGCGGCAATGAGAGCCCGACTTAACTCAGACCCTGCTCCACCAACTCCTTTTGCGTGGAAGATATCGTTCATCCTTTATCCCTTTCAGCCTTATTTTCAGAGTAACCTTATCCCTGAGAGAGCAGCTCCCGAAGATCAATAATCGCCGCATTGGCGCGACTGATATAAGAAGCCATGACTAAGGAGTGATTGGCTAACAGACCAAAACCTTCACCATTGACAATTACCGGCGCATTAACCGGCTGCTGGCTCATTTCCAATTCGCGGATAATCTGCTGCAAACTGGTAATCGCATTTTTGCGATTTAACACATCAGCAAAATCAACTTCCACGGCCTTTAAAAAGTGCAGCAGCGCCCAGGTGGTTCCACGGGCCTCATAAAACACATTATCAATCTCAAACCAGCTGGTTTTCACTTCGATTTCCTGAGCACTCTGGGTCGACTGACGTCCTGCAGCATCACCGGCGAGATCGGTATTAATACGCCGCTGACCAACACTGGCAGAGAGTCTCTGCGAGAGACTGCCAAGTCTAGTTTCAACCGTACTCAGCCAGTAGCGGAGGTTATCCGCTCGAGCGAAGAATTGCGCATCTGGAGCCTGTGGGTCAGCGAGTCGCTCAAGGTAGCGGCGAAAATACTGCTGTCCCTCAGCGTATTCAGATTCAGGCCAAGGTACTGCCCATCGGCTGTGATCAATGTGCAATCGCGGCTCGGCGACGGCCAAATCGCGATCTTCGGTTGACTGGGATTGCGAGCGACTAAATGCTTCTCGATTAGCTTTACTGAGATCGCGAATTTGCACCAGCACGCCAAATTCCCAACTGGGAATATTATCCAGCCATACGCCGGGAGGCATCATGTCATTGCTGAGATAGCCGCCGGGCTTTTGCAGCAGCACTTCAATGGTATGAATCAATGTTGCTGTAGTGGTGGCTCCGACCACTATAGGCTTACCAGTAAGCGCCTTTTTAGTTTCGGCACTGACATCGAAAAGATCGGGCTCATCACTCCAGTACCAACCCAGACCGAGCAACAATAATCCGATAACTAAAAGGGTAGTAAGGCCGTAGCGCAAATAGGCCGGTCTCTGGTTATCCACATAGCCATCGGCTATTTTCTCTGCAGCATCCAGAAAGGGTTTTTGCCCAACGGTTTTAATGCGACGCCAAAATCTCATTTATCCATACCGTCTTTTTTTATCTTGTGCATAGAGTGACCCGAATGCTTGTCCATTGAGTGCTCATGCATAGAATGATCATGGGCCGTCTCCGCAGGGGCAGATTTTTCAAACAAACTGCGCACCACAGCAGTTAGTTCAATAGCGCCGCAGTCTTCAGTTTGCAAACTCATCTTGTGGCTTTCCCCAGGCACTAATTCAGCATCTATACCGAGTAACATCAGATGAAATCCGCCAGGTCGCAATTCAAGGGTGTCACCCGCAGCAACGGCCACGGCAGTAACCGGGCGCATTTTCATCATGCCGTCACTCATGAGTTGCTGGTGGACCTCCAATTTAGCCGCAATTCCAGTACTGCCACCGATAATTGAACAGGCTTTAGCATGATTATTGGTCACCGACAGATAAGCCGCCGTTGCATTTCGCCCCGGAGGCATGGCTCGGATATAGGCGTCTTCAACCGAGAAGCCAGAGGCGCTTGCCGCCAGACCAAAAGGCATGGAGAGACAAAATACAAAACAATAGATTAATCGAGTATTCATAGGATTCCTTGTTGAAACTATAGCATGTGATCAGAATGTTGATCGCAAACCGGTATTATCGATCTGACTTAAATCGCGCCAGAGAAAGAATTGAAATCAGTTTAGCGCGCGGTTACGTATCTCCCTGCATTATACTAGAGCTAAACAGAAATACCGTTATGAATAACACAGCGAAAAAGTTATGCAAATAATAATCCGCAAACTCCTTCTGAGCCTAGCTCTGATGTCTATCTGGATAACTGCGTCGGCGGAGAACGACTTTCTATCCAAGGCTGGCCAAAACGACTGGACAAACGAGATTGCTAGCCCAGAGTTTGTTCCGGTTGAACAGGCTTACAGCCTCGACGTCGTCATTGAAGAGCAGCGATTGCTGCTCAACTGGACAATTCGCGATGGCTACTACTTATACAGAGATCGCTTTAAGTTTGGATCTATGGATAGCAGTGCAGTTCTGGCTGCGCCACAATTTGCCAGCGGTTTAGTGAAGTGGGATGAGTATTTCGAAAAAGAGTTGGAAGTCTACTATCAGCAGACCACTGTTGTTCTGCCCTTCGCCACAGAAGCGACTCGTCTAAGCCTCGAAATTGAGTCTCAGGGCTGCGCCGATGCCGGGCTCTGCTACCCACCTTATAAGCAATGGCTAGATATAGATCTGGTAAACGGCATTGTTGAAATCAGCAGTCAACCTTTTACCAGTCCACTCAGCAGCCCCCAGGCGTCAGACAATATTAGCGACACTGCATCCCTGCCACTGGCCCTAGTACTCCTCTTTGCACTGGCTGGAGGCATGATTCTCAATCTAATGCCCTGTGTATTTCCCATACTATCGATCAAGGTGTTGAGTTTCACCATGAATCACAAGACCGATCGCAGTCGACATATTCACGGCCTGGTCTACACCGCCGGCGTGGTATCCAGCTTTGTGGTGATCGCCATTGCTATGCTGTCACTGCGCGCTGCAGGAGAGAGTATTGGCTGGGGCTTTCAATTGCAGTCGCCACTTTTCGTTATCTTCTTGATCTATCTATTTTTTGTTATGGGCCTTGGACTCTCGGGTTATCTTGAGATCGGCAGCAGCCTGATGTCAATGGGACAAAACAGCCAAAATGAAGAGGGTCTGCGCTCTTCGTTTATGACCGGTGTACTAGCGACCACAGTTGCCAGTCCTTGCACTGCACCGTTTATGGGCCCGGCCCTAGGCTTTGCTATTAGCCAGTCGGCCTCCATTGCCATACTAGTATTTGCCTTTCTCGGCCTCGGCATGGCACTGCCGTTTATTCTATTGGCCTGGATTCCGGGTCTCACTAAGCGACTGCCGAAGCCAGGCCCCTGGATGGATGTATTCAAACAGTTTCTCGCTTTCCCGATCTATTTGACTGCCGTCTGGCTACTTTGGGTTGCCGGCCGCCAAACCTCTATCGACGTGGCAGCAGCAGTGATTATCGGTCTTGTTTTGCTAGTAATGGGCCTGTGGATATGGAAACTCAACAGCAAGCCACTGACTCGACTAATAGCAGCCCTGACATTTGCCGCTGCTCTGGCTGTACCTGTAGCGGCTATCTCCGAATCGAAAGTGGAGCCGGAATTTCTCACCTACTCACCAGAGCTGCTCGCTGACTTGCGCAATGACAATCAGCCGGTATTTATTAATCTAACTGCCGACTGGTGCATTACCTGCTTGGTCAATGAACGCGTAGCGCTGAGTTCAGAAAAAGTGTTGGGATTGATGAGTGACAGTGGCATTAGCTACCTCAAGGGCGACTGGACCAATAGCGACCCACAGATCACCGAACTGCTTGGGCGCTTCAACCGCAGCGGCGTACCACTGTATCTGCTCTATCCTCGAGGCCAAGGTGAAGCAGAGATTCTTCCGCAGATTCTCACTGAATCAATGGTTATTGACGCTCTCAATCAAGCGGCAAAGTGATTTCAAAGACGTTAGCGTCAAAATCTCTCACAATTGACGGAATTAGGCGAACTTACTGATTTTTAGCCTTTTCGGCTGCGAAAACCGCACTAAAAACCTCTATCTTCGCCGTTTCGGCAGAGCCGCATAATTCAAAAACAGCCATAATGTTGAATCTGGCAGGCATTTTCCGCTAAGTTCGCCGAAAAGGGTATTTTTTTAAGTATTCGTGGACAGTACTTTTATTTTCGGGCAGACTTCCCTCCAATCTGGTCACCAACCTACACCGAGGGATCCAATGGCTTCAATACTGGTACTTCATGGTCCAAACTTAAATTTACTCGGCTCTCGAGAGCCAGAAATTTATGGCGCCGAATCCCTTGAGCAAATTAATGCCGCTCTGGTTAGCCAGGCAGCCGCAGCCGGACACAGCCTCGATGCACTACAAAGCAATGCCGAATTTGAGCTGATCCAGAGAATCCACGACGCTCGTGACGAAGCCATCGACTTTATTATTATCAATCCCGGCGCTTTTACCCATACCAGTGTCGCTCTGCGCGACGCACTACTGGGCGTTGAGATTCCGTTTATCGAAGTGCACCTCTCCAATGTTCACGCTCGAGAGGCCTTTCGTCACCACTCCTATTTTTCCGATATCGCTGAAGGTGTTATTTGCGGCTTCGGCGCTAATAGCTACCAACTGGCCCTGCAAGCAGCGCTCGGCAAGCTGGGCTAAGGCCTGGCTATTGAACAGCGGACTTAAACCCTATTTTTAAATTTATTTAAGAAAGAGAAAACTACATGGATATTCGCAAAGTCAAAAAACTCATTGAACTGCTCGAAGAATCGAACATCAATGAACTGGAAATTACCGAAGGTGAGGATTCTGTGCGCATCAGCCGCGGAGCTCCCATGCAAGCCTATGCCGCACCAGTACCAGTTGCCCAGCAACCGGCTACCATCACTGCGCCGGCACCTGCCGCTGCCCCGGCCGTGGCAGCAACTGCAGCCGCAGCCCCAGATGAACTTGCTGGGCACCTAGTCAAATCACCTATGGTCGGCACTTTCTACGCATCGCCTTCACCTGATTCAGCTGCCTTTGTCACAGTCGGCAGCACAGTAAAAGCTGGTGACGTACTCTGTATCCTCGAAGCCATGAAAATGATGAATCAGATCGAAGCCGATAGAGCCGGTACCATTGGCGCCATACTTGCCGAAGATGGCGAGCCTATCGAATATGATCAGCCACTGTTCACTATCGTTTAACTGTAGCCAGGGATAAAATCATGCTCGAAAAAGTCCTGATCGCAAATCGCGGCGAGATTGCTCTGCGCATTCTGCGCGCTTGTAAAGAATTGGACATTAAGACCGTTGCCGTTCACTCGAAAGTGGATGCGGATCTAAAACATGTCATGCTGGCTGATCAGTCGATCTGCATCGGCCCCAACCCTTCGGCAAAAAGCTATTTAAACATTCCAGCGATTATTAGCGCCATGGAAGTGACCGGCGCCACAGCAGTTCATCCCGGCTATGGTTTTCTTGCCGAGAATGCGGACTTTGCTGAGCAAGTGGAAAATAGCGGCTTTGTCTTTATCGGACCAACCGCCGAGTGCATCCGCATTATGGGTGACAAGGTTGCGGCGATTAAGGCCATGAAAGCTGCGGGCGTTCCCACAGTGCCAGGCTCCGACGGCCCACTAAACGATGACCCGGCCGCGCTTCGCGCCATGGCCAAGAAAATTGGCTATCCGGTTATTATTAAAGCAGCTTCAGGCGGCGGCGGACGCGGTATGCGCATCGTTGAAAATGAAGAGACTCTGGTTAACTCCGTAGCCATTACTAAATCCGAGGCTGAGGCTGCATTTGGTGACGGTACTGTTTATATGGAGAAGTTCCTGCAGAACCCGCGTCATGTTGAGGTTCAGGTACTCTCCGACGGCCAGGGCCATGCGATTCATCTGGGTGATCGCGACTGCTCACTGCAGCGACGTCACCAGAAGGTGTTAGAAGAGGCTCCGGCTCCGGGTATTCCCGAGGAAGCGCGACAAGCGGTTTTTGAAAGCTGCACCAAGGCCTGCATCGAGATTGGCTATCGCGGCGCCGGCACTTTTGAATTCCTCTATGAAGATGGCGGCTTTTACTTTATCGAGATGAATACTCGCGTTCAGGTAGAGCACCCAGTATCAGAGATGATTACCGGAATCGATATAGTTAAAGAGCAGCTGATGATCGCCAGCGGGCGGCCACTTAGCTTTACCCAGAAAGACGTTATCTTCCGCGGCCACTCTTTTGAGTGCCGAATCAACGCCGAAGATCCGGTCACCTTTATGCCACAACCTGGCACGATCACCTCTTACCATGCCCCCGGCGGAAACGGAGTTCGAGTGGATTCTCATATCTACAATGGCTATCGCGTGCCACCGAATTATGACTCTCTGATCGGCAAAATCATCACCTATGGTCGCGATCGAGATTCGGCGCTTTCGCGCATGCGCAACGCCCTAGACGAAATGATGATTGACGGTATAAAAACCAATATTGAACTGCATCAGGATCTAGTTCGCGATCCTGAGTTCCAGAAAGGCGGTGTCAATATTCATTATCTTGAGAAAAAGCTCGGACTGTAATTTACAGTCCGGCGCTTTATTCAACTCGCTCTTCAAATAGGCCCATCCCATGCAATGGCTCCAGCTGATTGTAGGTAGTACCCGTGATGCCAGTAGTGCAATTGAAGATGCAATGCTCGAACTAGGCGCAGTTTCAGTGACTCTGGAAGATGCCGCCGACCAGCCTATTTTGGAGCCCGGCGTTGGCGAAACGCCACTCTGGGACAACTGCACTATCAAAGCGCTGTTCCCAGACGACACAGATACAAACCAGACGACAGCCCAGCTGGAGCAGTTAGTTTCCCGACCACTGCAGCTGAGCTGGCAGCAGCTGGAAGACAAAGACTGGTCCCAGGAGTGGAAGAAATATTTTTCACCGATGAAGTGTGGCGAACGCCTATGGATCTGTCCCAGCTGGATTGCACCACCAGATCCCGAGGGTATCAACCTAAGCCTAGACCCAGGCCTAGCCTTTGGTACCGGCAGCCACCCCACCACACATCTGTGCCTGCGCTGGCTCGACAAACAAGATTTAACCGGGCAAACGGTAATTGATTACGGCTGTGGCTCGGGTATTCTCGGTATTGCCGCCCTGCTATTAGGGGCTGAAAAAGTCATTGCCGTGGACAATGATCCTCAAGCATTACTGGCCACAAGAGACAATGCCGAGCGCAATAATATAGCCGCGGAGCGCATTAGCACCTACCTGCCTGAGGAACTTCCAGAAGATATAGTGGGCGAAACGATGCTGGCTAATATTCTTGCTGCGCCACTAATCGAACTGGCACCTAAACTTACGGCGTTGACCGCGAGCAATGGTTTGATCTGTTTGTCCGGCCTGCTTGAGCACCAGATCGCTGCAGTCTCGCAACCCTATCTTGCCCGTTTTAGCTTTTCTGACCCGGCAATTGAATCAGAATGGGCGCAGCTTGCTGCACGTAAAACAGCTTGAGCGGATAAACAGCTTGAGCGGATAAAACAGCCTGAGCCAATGGACAGCCTGAGCCAATAAGCGGCAGGCTCCCGATGCTGCTAGACTCAGCAAAACACTAGCTGGAAACCCCATGTCACAACTCACCACTGGCTGCCCTAACTGCACCACCAAATTTCGTCTAACCCCAGAGCAACTAGATGCGGCTGGCGGTCTGGTGCGCTGCGGAAAATGCATGACTGTGTTTAATGCCAGCGACCATAGAATTGCCGCGCAGCAAGAGAGCAGCGCACAACCGGAAGATAGGGTTCATCTGCCGGTTATGACCGAATTACTGCACAGAGAATTTAGCCAGCAGCAAACGCCAGTAAAAAACAATAAACCCAGCAGAATTTTCCCGCAGCTAATAATAATTTTAGTCGGCGCAATACTGTTAGCCGCACAGTACAGCTATTTTTTTAGCCGCGAACTCAGTCAGACTGAGGCCTATCGCCAACCATTGATCCATTTCTGCCACTACAGTGGCTGCACAGTTGATCCGTTTCGGGATATAGACAAACTGGCCGTCAGGCAATTCGCAATTCACTCCGATTCCAACCAGCCTGGCGCCCTAACTGTTGATCTGATTATCGAGAACCGCGCGCTGTTCGACCAACCCTACCCCAAAATTGCTCTGCAGTTTTCCGATATGGAAAATCAGCTTGTTGCCGAGCGGGTATTTCTAGCTGAGCAATATTTACAGAACGACACGGAGAGCCTAGCAGCAGAGCCTAAATTGATCCCCAGAGGTACACAGAGGCGAGTTGTTTTTAGCCTAGTCGACCCCGGCGCGCAGGCGATCAATTATTCCGTCGAGCTAAAAAGATAATAAATCTCTGTTTTTCAATTGATCACTTTTTAATCAGCTAATCACAGGGTATCATTGTCGACCCTGACGCGCAGACCATTTATCCCGAGGCAAGTTTGTTCAATATCGGCCCCTATCAGATCAACCGAAAGACAGTGTTGGCACCTATGGCAGGTGTAACTGATCTACCCTTTCGCCAGCTCTGTCGTGAGATGGGCGCGGGGATGGTGGTATCCGAGATGGTCGCTGCAGATCCCAGCACCTGGTCGAGTAAAAAATCAAAATTACGCATTCAGTTTGCCGATGAACCGGCACCGCGATCGGTCCAGATTGCAGGCTATGATCCATTGATGATGGCTGAAGCGGCGCGCTTTAATGTTCAGCAAGGTGCTGAAATTATTGATATCAACATGGGCTGCCCAGCGAAAAAAGTCCTCAAAAAAGCTGCCGGATCGGCGCTGCTGCAGCACCCGGATCTGGTGCAAGATATTCTCCGTGCTGTGGTCGACAGTGTCGATGTGCCTGTTACCTTAAAAATTCGCACCGGCTGGGATCGTCAAAATCGCAATGCAGTAACTATTGCCAAGATAGCTGAAGATGCAGGTATCGCCGCCCTGGCTATTCACGGTCGCACACGCGCCTGTCGCTTTGTTAAAGAAGTGGAATACGACACCATAGCCAATGTTGTCGAGGCCCTCTCTATTCCAGTTATCGCCAACGGTGATATCACCACTCCAGAAAAAGCCCTGGCTGTTTTAGAGCAGACTGGGGCCGCGGCGGTGATGATTGGCCGAGGCGCTCAGGGCAATCCCTGGATCTTCAATCAGATCAATCATTTCCTTGAGCATGGCGAAGCCGCAGCCAAACCCTCAATAGAAGAAATTGGCCTGGTGGTCTGCCGTCATCTGCTGGCGCTGCACGAGTTTTATGGCGCCTATGCCGGGGTGAAAATTGCCCGTAAACATATCGGCTGGTACTTTAGCGCGCTGCCAGGGGGGAAAGAATTTGCCCGCCACTTTAACCGAATCGAAGACCATCTTGAGCAACAGCATCTGCTGCTGCAGTTTTTCCAACAGCCTAATATTTTTCAGGAATTAGCCGCATGAAATATGCACAGACCGGCACCGGCTCGGCACCTAAAGAGCCAAGCACTAAACAGCAGTCTCTGCAGCAGAGTGTTACCGAAGCTATGCAACGCTACTTTTCCGATCTCGATGGTCAGGCAACTCACGATCTCTATGGCATAGTGATGGCCGAAGTCGAACCACCACTGCTCAAGGCAGTGATGGCTTATACCAGACAAAATCAAAGTAGGGCTGCGGAAACCCTCGGCCTTAATCGCGGTACCCTGCGTAAAAAATTAAAACAATACGACCTTCTGTAATCTTCCCTGAGGACTCTATGAGCGACCTGAAAAAAGTTTCACGCGCCTTAATCAGCGTTTCTGACAAAACCGGCATTGTCGACTTTGCCCGTGCACTCACCGCACAGGGTGTTGAAATACTCTCCACTGGAGGCACCTTTCGCCTGCTCAGAGAAAATGACATTGCAGCGACTGAAGTATCGGATTACACCGGGTTCCCCGAGATGATGGATGGTCGCGTCAAGACTCTACACCCAAAAGTCCACGGCGGCATTCTCGGACGCCGCGGTACAGACGATGAAGTGATGGTAGAGCACGGCATCAAGCCCATCGATATGGTTGTGGTCAATCTCTATCCCTTCGCCGCAACCGTTGCTGACCCCAACTGCAGCTTGCCCACCGCGATTGAGAATATTGATATCGGCGGCCCAACCATGGTTCGTTCAGCAGCCAAGAATCACAAAGATGTGGCCATAGTGGTTAACGCCGGTGACTATCAGGCGGTAGTCGACGAGATGTCTGCCAATGACGGCCAGCTGGATTACGGCACACGCTATCAGCTGATGGTTAAGGCCTTTGAGCACACAGCAGCTTACGACGGTATGATTGCCAACTACTTTGGCGCTCGCGATATCGACAACCAGGCGCGCAATTTCTCCGACACCTTTAACGTCCAGTATTACAAAACCCAAGAGATGCGCTACGGTGAAAACCCTCATCAGAAAGCAGCCTTCTATGTTGAGGCTAATCCCACTGAAGCCAGTGTCGCCACTGCCAAACAGTTGCAGGGTAAAGAATTATCCTTTAACAATATTGCCGATACAGACGCTGCCTTGGAGTGCGTTAAGCAATTTGATCAGCCCGCCTGCGTCATTGTTAAGCACGCTAATCCCTGCGGTGTTGCCGTGGCTACAGATATTAATCTGGCTTACCATCTGGCTTTTGCCACGGATCCAGAATCCTCTTTCGGGGGCATTATTGCCTTTAACCGTGAGCTCGATGCGGCTACTGCTGCAGATATCTGCGAGAAGCAATTTGTTGAAGTGATTATTGCGCCTTCGGTATCTGCCGAAGCAGTTGCCGTGATCACCGCGAAAAAGAACGTACGTCTGCTGGAGTGCGGAACCTGGGGTGCTGAGCGACCACAGGACTTTGACTACAAGCGTGTTAATGGCGGCTTGTTAATTCAGGATCGCGATAATGGCATGGTTGCAGAGAAAGATCTGAAAGTGGTCAGCGACCGAGTGCCCAGCGAAGACGAAATGAACGATATGATGTTTGCCTGGAAGGTCGCCAAGATGGTTAAATCCAATGCAATTATCTACGCCAAGAACAACCGTACCATTGGTGTTGGCGCTGGTCAGATGAGCCGTATTAATTCGGCGCGTATTGCTGGCATTAAAGCCGAGCATGCGGGGCTTAAAGTAGTGGGAGCGGTAATGGCATCTGATGCCTTCTTCCCCTTCCGCGATGGTATTGATAATGCAGCAGCAGCCGGTATTAGCTGTGTGATTCAGCCAGGTGGTTCAATGCGCGATGATGAAGTAGTTGCCGCCGCCAATGAACATGGCATGGCGATGGTGTTCACTGGAATGCGTCACTTTAGGCACTAGCAAGCTGATCATTTTGTCTTCTGGCAGCGTTAGAAATGTACTCAGTGGGTCGCTTGTAATCATAAGCTTCCTCACTGGGTACATTTTTTTGCCCTAACAGAAAAACCATTCCTGTGCGTTATAGCGTCTAAGACAAAGACCGTTATTTAATCTCTAAAGCACATCATTCTTGGTCATTTTAAAGGCCGCCAGAGCTCGCTCTCGAGACTCTTTGATATCGATAATCGGCGCTGGATAGTCAGTGCCAATTTCCACTCCCGCCGCAGCCAAAATCTCCGCCGGTGCCAACCAGGGCGCATGGATATACTTGGCTGGCATCTCCGCCAGCTCGGGAACATGGCGGCGGATATAGTCACCCTGCTTATCAAACTTTTCACTCTGGGTGATCGGGTTAAAAATCCGGAAGAACGGCGCAGCATCAGCACCGCAACCGGCGATCCACTGCCAGCTTGCGCTATTAGCCGCCAGATCCGCATCCACCAGACAGTCCCAAAACCAACGCTCGCCACTGTGCCAATGAATCAGCAAATTCTTCACCATAAATGAACCCACCACCATGCGCACACGATTGTGCATATAGCCGGTGTCATAGAGCTCACGCATACCAGCATCCACTAGGGGATAGCCGGTTTTACCTTTTTGCCAGGCCTTGAGCTCTGCGTCAGTGTTCTGCGCCCAAGGGAAAACATTAAAGCGCTGCTGCAAATTATCAGTGGGTAATTTGGGAAAGTGATAGAGCAGATAATAAGAGAACTCACGCCATCCCAGCTCGCTCAAAAAAGTATCCAGGTTGCTTTCGTTGTCGATTAAGGCTGCCGCATCATTGGCTGCATACCAGGCGGTATTCACCGACATTTGACCGAAGTGAAAGTAAGGTGACAGGCGTGAGACATTTTTCTTATTGGGAAAATTACGGCCCTCGCGATAATCTTGGATGCCGTTAAAGACAAAATCATCCAGGCGATCTCTGGCGCCATCTTCACTAATATCCCAATCACCCTGAAGCTTTTTATCCCAGTCGATAGTCGGCAATAGGCATAGATCTTCAACTACCAAACTGTTATCGGCCTTAACCAAATTCATATTTTTCGGCACAGGCAGCGGTTGTCGAGGCGCAACCTTTTGCAGGCAGCCTCTTCGGTAATAGGGGGTGAAAACCTTATATGGTGTGCCATCTTTTTTCAGCACCTGCCAGGGTTCCCAGAGTAGTGAACCATTAAAGCTCTGCACATCCAGTCCCGCCTCTTTCAGACTGGTCTTAATCTTGGCATCGCGCTCGATGCTGCGCGGTTCGTAGCAGCGATTCCAATAAACCGCCTTCGCAGACATTGCAGTACTTAGATCTGAGAGAATTGTCAGGGCATCGCCGGCATAAATATTCAGCCTGCCGCCGAGGCTTTTGTCTAGCGACTGCAACGCATGGTGCAACCACCAGCGACTGGCACCACCGAGCTTCCAATCCTGCTCGCTGCTCTCGTCAAAGATAAACACCGGAATTACCGCGCCAGATTCACAGGCTGCAGCAAGTGCGGGATTGTCGGCAAGGCGAAGGTCTTGGCGGAACCAATAGATAATAGGCTGTGTGATAATGAGATCCTTTTTTTAATATATTTACGGCGGCTAAGCCGTGAGTAGATCCTCTAGGGAGGAATAAACTCAGGCCCCTATTACAGCATATTTAGCGGTTTACTCTGCTACAATCTGCGCCATTATTTTTTGACTTTGGATTTTGACAAATGAATGTATTGGTTATTGGCTCAGGTGGTCGGGAACACGCTCTAGCATGGAAAGCCGCTCAGAGCAGCGATGTGGAAACTGTGTTTGTCGCGCCGGGCAATGCCGGTAGCGCCAGAGAAGCCAAGGTGGAAAACATCGCCCTGGGTATAGATGACTTTGCAGCACTGGCTGATTTCGCTGCCAACAACAATGTTGGCCTGACCATCGTCGGTCCTGAGCAGCCATTAGTAGACGGAATTGTCGACTTCTTTAATCAGCGTGAACTGCCAATATTCGGGCCTTCAAAAGGCGCCGCGCAACTTGAGGGATCCAAAGCCTTCACCAAAGATTTTTTGTTACGCCAAAATATTCCCACCGGCTATTACCAGAACTTTACCGATATGGATAAAGCCATGGCTTACCTGCAAAAGGTAGGCGCGCCAATTGTGATTAAAGCCGACGGTTTGGCCGCGGGTAAGGGTGTGATTGTCGCCATGACAATGGCCGAAGCTGAAGCTGCGGTGAAAGATATGCTAGCTGGAAATGCCTTTGGTGAAGCGGGACATAGGGTAGTTATTGAAGAATTTCTCGACGGTGAAGAGGCCAGCTTTATTGTTATGGTGGACGGTAAAAATGTTCTACCAATGGCCACTAGCCAAGATCACAAGCGTGCCAGTGATGGCGATACCGGCCCCAATACCGGCGGCATGGGAGCATACTCCCCGGCACCAGTGGTCGATGATGTAATTTATCAGCGGATTATGGACCAAGTGATTTATCCGACAGTTAAAGGTATGGCGGACGAAGGCAATGATTACACTGGCTTCCTTTACGCCGGACTGATGATTATGGCCGATGGCACACCCAAGGTGATCGAATATAACTGTCGCTTTGGTGATCCCGAGACCCAGCCGATCATGATGCGTTTAAAATCTGACTTAGTTAGCCACTGCCTCGCGGCACTGGATGGCGCATTGGATTCAGAACAGGCTAGTTGGGATCCGCGCCCGGCAGTAGGCATTGTTCTTGCCGCTGGCGGCTATCCCAGTAGCTACGCAAAAGGCGATGTAATAACCGGTCTCGACAGTGAAAGCTCCAGTAATATTGAGAGTGCAAAAGTATTTCATGCCGGCACAGCTATCAAAGACGACCAAGTGGTGACCAACGGTGGCCGAGTACTCTGTGCTACAGCGCTCGGCAATACGGTTGCTGAGGCGCAGCAGGCTGCCTACCAACTGGCAGCCAGCGTAAATTTCAAGGACCTGTACAAGCGTTCGGATATTGCTTGGCGCGCCATAGAGCGCGAGCAGCAGGGCTAACCGCGCAATGAGTCTGTGGCAGCAGTTTCTCAGTGTCGAGATTGAGTTTCACTCATTTGGAGCTCAACACCTCGGCGCCCTGGCAGTGTTTGCACTCTGCATGCTGGCAACCGTCTGGTGTATACGCAATTTTGATCAACGGCAAAATCTGCTTTTTAGTCGACGGATTTCGATCTTTTTAGTCGTCACCGTGGTGATTTTTAGCGCCATCAAAATTTACTTTAATCGCTTTAATCTGCTCATCGATCTGCCCATATCCCTGTGTAATCTTTTTGCTATATTGGCCCCGCTGCTATTTTGGCACCCCAATCAACGGCGTCTTGAAGTGATCTATTTTTTAGTCATGGCAGGCACATTACAGGCGATGCTGACACCAGACCTCTATGTGGGCTTTCCCAGCAATGAGTTCTTTAAGTATTGGATTGTTCATGGCGGTCTAGTGGTGCTGGTGATTCACAATATTTTTGCCTTCCAAATGTATCCACGTCTTAAAGGCATAGTGATTACCTTTGCCTGGGTGAATGTTTACTCCGCTGCCCTCTATGGACTTAATCTGCTGATGGATGCGAATTATTTTTATTTGGTGCACAAGCCAGGCAATGCATCGATTCTCGATCTGCTCGGACCCTGGCCGCTGTATATACTGGTGGCCGAACTGGTGGCCATGGTTTTCTTTGCGCTGTTTTATCTGCCATTTATGTTCGTCAACAAAACTGTCCAGCCGATCAAGGCGTAAAAATAGACAAGCGCAGTTAAAGCCACTACAGTTCTGGTGATTTCATCGCTAATCTGGATGATACCAACACCTTTTTGAGATCTTGAGACCGATTATGTCCCAGTCAAAACCAACACTCTCTGTATTCGATCAGTTTATCGTTCAGGCCGATCAAGCGCTGCGTACCCTTGCTGGCAGCGCACCAACGCCACAGCGCAGCTCACCTGCCAAGGATACAGCAGAGGGCGAGTTATCTGAGCAGGAGCGCAAACATGCGGCGGGTCTGATGCGTGTTAATCACGCTGGTGAAGTCTGCGCTCAAGCGCTCTATCAAGGTCAGGCGCTAACTGCGAAACTGCCCGAAGTGGGTCAGCAGATGGAAGAAGCGGCCGCTGAAGAGATTGATCATCTGGCCTGGTGTGAGGAGCGAATCAACCAACTCGACGGCAGTACCAGCCGCTTAAATCCAGTCTGGTATGCCGCCTCATTTGGTATTGGTGCAGCTGCAGGATTAATCAGCGACAAGCTCAGTCTTGGATTTGTTGCCGCCACTGAAGAACAGGTGTGCAATCATCTGCAAGAGCATTTAGATCGGCTACCTGAAGATGACCACAAAAGCCGCGCGGTGATTGAGCAAATGTTGGTCGACGAGAAACATCATGCGGAGAGTGCTCTCGATGCTGGCGGCTATCCGTTTCCAAAGCCGGTGAAGAAACTGATGACCCTAGTTTCTGGTGCCATGACTGCCAGCAGTTATAGGTTTTAGCTCCAGTAGGGCCAAACAGGCACCGTTAAAACAGCACTTAATCAAATAGCCCTTAATCAAATAGCATTGACTGCGGTTCGTGGGGATTCTCCATATCGCGAGCCAGATCGACAATCTTCTCCGACAACCACTGATGAATAGGCGAACCCAGGGTGCGCTTGTGCTGTAGTAGCACCAGGGGAACAGTGCCCTCATGGGGAAGGTCATCTGGATAGGTTTTGGTAACAATCCGATAGAGCTCGCGCTCCATACCCGAACCAAACTTAGCTGACACCATTAAACAATCCGATGCGCAGATTGTTTCAATCGCGGTCATCAGCTGATTGGTCACCATGGCCTTGGAACGGCTGCGCCCCTGCTGTCGCAATGCTCTATCAAAACGGGCATCAGTGCGCGCACTGACACGCTTGGCAATCAGTAGATAATACTGCACATAGGGATATTGAAGAATTTCATCCAAGGTCACTCGGCTCTTCTTGGCCAGAGGATGACCCTCACGCATCCAGATTGAGGGGCTAAAAATCGCTAAATGACGCGCCGTCACCTCAGTGGTGATATCCCTCTTTATATCAATGGCAAAATCTAACACACCAGCCGATAACTCCCCAGCTACAGAATCCGTCTCACTGGAGATCGAGAGAATCACGCCTGGAGCGTATTTATTTAACAGTGCGGTCAGCTGAGATGCCAGAGAGATAGCAATAAACTCTGGAACGGCGATTGTGATCTCACCCACATAACTAGCCGGATCAAATTCCCCATCGGTGACCATATCGAGAATGCCATCTAGGAGCATGGGCAACCTTAGCTGTAATTCCTGAGCCTTGGGCGTGGGAATCAAAATATTTCCAGTGCGGGTAAACAGTGGATCATCCAGCTGCTGACGCAAACGCTGTAACACCCGACTCATGGCTGGCTGAGTAATAAACAACCGCTGTGCCGCGCGGGTAACGCTTTTCTCTTCCAGTAGAGCTTGAAGTGCAACCAGTAAATTAAGGTCTAAGCGAGACAGTTTTTGTAGATTCATAGCTTATTCTCAAGGTCATTACAATTTGATATATAAATAATGCTAACAATGCATTTGGATTATGACATAGGTCTGCGTATATTGGCACACATAGGGCGATGTGCCCATAAACACCCACGGAGATAGACCATGACACTCGTATATATTCTAATCGGATTCACTGGATTAGCGGGTGCTGCAATTGCGAAAGATGACTTCGCGAACGTTAAAGCACCAAAACTCAAAGCTTCTAAGAAGACGCTGGCTCAATAAACCAGCGGCTTCGTACCAAACCCCTCTTAATCCTTGCTATAGGATTCTTTTATAGGGGCCCTTCTTGGGCCCCTTTTTTTTATCTTGAAAAACCCCTTGCAGCAGATCTGACAATCTCGACAGAATTCACTTAAGCCCTAGCCCACCCGGCTAAAGATGCAGCTCATTACAAAATGGTATGACTATGATGCAAACAATGCATTTGCAGTATGAGGCGCAGATTTCTATTATGAGGGCATTGAAGTTGAACAGAGTTTTGCAGATTTGCTGAATAGCAGGTCTTACACCGTTTTACCCCTACCCCTTCCTTTGAGACTTTCTCAGGATTTTTTAGGAGCCTACCTTTAGGCTCCTTTTTTTTGTCTCGGATTTGGCTACTTTCAATAGAGAGCTCTTTAACCAGTTAGCCCTTTAACCAGTGAGCCCTTTAACCAATGAGCCTTGCAGTCAAACGTTAAGTCAGACCTCTATCACCTCATAGCTATGGCTCATCTCAACACCGGCGGCACTAAGCATGATCGAGGCCGAACAATATTTCTCCGCTGACAGTTCCACCGCGCGCTTAACCTGTGTCTCTTTAAGATTTTTCCCGCTAACTAGGAACCGCAAATGGATCTTACTAAACACCGCTGGCACGGCATCAACCCGCTCAGCCTCTATCTCAGTGCGGCAGTCAGTAACCTGCTGGCGGCTCTTGGCTAGCATACTCATCACATCAAAGGATGCACAGCCGCCCAGGCCTAACAGCAGCATTTCCATAGGACGAACCCCCATATTTCGGCCACCCTGAGCTTCGGCACCATCCATCACCACACTGTGGCCACTGCCGGATTCGCCGAGAAACATTACGCCGTCTACCCACTTAATTGTTGCCTTCATATAAAGCCTCGCTTTCGAAGCGCAAAGATTACCATAGGGCCGATGCAAATTTTACTCGTGACATCTTTTTTTTGACTACTATTAATTCCAGGAGTCGCAGATAAACATTATATAAAGCGGCATGTTGCTAAACTTGTAAATGGAGAAACAAATTGGCGCCTGCACCTCTGACACCACATATTGAAAATGTGGAAGAGTTTCTATCCCACTGCCACAGACGACGCTATCCGGCAAAAAGCACCATCATCTATGCCGGTGACCAAGGAGATACCCTTTATTACATTATCAAGGGCTCGGTCACCGTAATGATTGAAGACGATAGCGACGGCAAAGAAATCATTCTCGCCTACCTAAACCCGGGTGATTTTTTCGGCGAAATGGGCCTTTTCGACCAGGAGCATCGCAGTGCCTGGATCCGCACCAAAACCGAATGTGAAGTAGGGGAAATCAGCTACGCAAAGTTTATTGAGCTGAGTCATAAACACCCCGCATTTCTCTTCGCCATCAGCAAACAGGTTGCCCAGCGACTCAGGGACACCACCCGAAAAGTTAGAGATTTAGCCTTCCTCGACGTCACTGGTCGAGTAGCGAGAACCTTGCTGGATCTGTGCAAAGAACCAGACGCTATGACCCATCCGGACGGTATGCAGATCAAGATTACCCGTCAAGAGATCGGACGCATAGTGGGCTGCTCAAGGGAAATGGTTGGCCGAGTACTGAAAGAGCTCGAGACTCAGGGACTGGTTTCCGTGGCGGGTAAAACCATGGTGGTGTTTGGTACTCGTTAAGCAAACATCTCCGCCAGTCGCTGACCCGGCTCTTCACTGCGCATAAAGGCCTCACCGACCAAAAAGCTGTTTACATTGTGGGCGCGCATTGCAGCCACATCGTCGGTGCTATGTATGCCGCTCTCGGTAATAATAATTTTTCCCGCAGGGATCTTATCGAGCAGCTGATAGGTGTTGTCGAGAGAGACTTCAAAACTGTGTAGGTTGCGGTTGTTGATGCCAACCATTGGATTGTCCAACTTAAGGGCTATTGCCAGCTCTGCTCCGTCGTGGACTTCAATCAATACATCCATGCCCAGTGATATGGCCAATTCATGGAGATGGGTGAGCTGCTCTTCGGTCAACGCTGAAACAATTAATAGAATGCAGTCGGCACTCATGGCTCGAGCTTCATAGACCTGGTAATCATCGATAATAAAATCTTTGCGGATAACCGGCAGTTGCGTAGCCTCACGCGCCATCTGCAAATACTCATCTGCACCCTGAAAGAAATCCACGTCGGTCAACACTGACAGGCAGGCTGCACCACCCTGCTCATAGCTCTCGGCAATGGCAGCTGGGTCAAAGTCTTCACGGATAACCCCTTTACTTGGAGAGGCTTTTTTAATTTCTGCAATCACTGCAGATTGGCCGGCTGTGAGCTTGGCCGCCAGTGCTGCGGCAAATCCTCTGGGCGGCTGAGCAGCCTGTGCCTTTTCAATTAGCTGGGCAATAGAAACCAGGGCGCTGCGCTCGGCAATTTCTTCCTGCTTGCGGGCGAGGATCTTTTTTAGAATAGTGGGTGTATCTGAACTCATTTCAATTTCTCATTGTTTTTAGGCGTCTTGCTGAACTTGAGTAAAGGTCGCCAGATCAGTTAATTTAGCCCGCGCCAATCCTGCGCCTATGGCGTCCTGTGCCATGGCGACACCTTCTTTAATACTGTCGGCACAGCCAGCCACATAAAGCGCCGCACCGGCGTTAAGAGCGATCAGATCAGCAGCCTTTGCGCCATTGGCGGTTGTCTGTTTGCCCAGAGCGTCCTTAATTAGCTCTAGAGACTGTTCGGCGTTATCCACACTCAAGCCATCGAGACTCTGGCGCTCGATCATAAATTCCTCGGGGGCGATACTGTATTCACTGACAGCGCCATCTTTATACTCGGCCACTGCGGTTTCTGTGGCAATGCTAATTTCATCCAGGCCATCTGCGGAGTGCACCACCATAATATGTTCAGCACCCAGACGTCCGAGCACCTCGGCCATGGGCTTACATAGAGTTTGGTCATAGACACCAATAAGCTGACGGGTAACCCCAGCAGGATTGGTCATGGGCCCAAGGATATTAAAAATAGTTCGCAGACCCAGTTCGCGACGCGGGCCAATGGCATGCTTCATGGCACTGTGATGGGCCGGGGCAAACATAAAACCGACGCCCAACGCTTGGACACAGAGCGCTACTTGCTCGGGACTGAGATTTAAATTAACTCCGGCAGCCTCAAGTACATCGGCGGCACCACTGTTGCTGCTAACTGAACGGTTGCCATGCTTGGCAACAGAACCACCGGCTGCAGCCACTACGAAGGTTGAGGCGGTGGAGACATTAAACAGATTCGATTCGTCGCCGCCAGTGCCCACTATATCCACTAGGCCTTGGCCGGAGACTTTGACGCCAGTGGCCAACTCACGCATAACTTCAACGGCGCCCGCGATCTCGTCAATACTCTCGCCTTTCATGCGCAGGGCAACGAGAAAGGCACCAATCTGCGCTTCGCTGGCATTACCGGTCATTATCTGACGCATCACATCGCGCATTTCCGCCGCGCTAAGATCAGTGCCCAGCACAACAATTTCTAATGCTTGTTTGATATCCATGCTTAACCTTCGAGAAAATTATTCAGCAGGTCATGACCATGCTGAGTCAGGATTGATTCTGGATGAAATTGCACGCCTTCGATGGGCAGGGTCTTGTGACGCACCCCCATAATTTCATCGAGACTACCATCTTCATTTTCAGTCCACGCAGTAATTTCGAGACAGCTAGGCAGACTGCTCTGCTCAATCACCAAGGAATGATAGCGGGTCGCCTCAAAGGGATTAGTCAATCCGGCAAACACGCCGCTATTACTGTGGTGCATGGGCGAGGTTTTGCCGTGCATCACTTGCTTGGCGCGAACAATCTTGCCGCCAAAGGCCTGGGCGATACTCTGGTGCCCAAGGCAAACGCCGAGAATCGGCAGGCGACCGGCAAAGTGTGTAATAGTCTCTACGGAGATGCCCGCTTCATTGGGCGTGCAGGGGCCCGGCGAGATAACAATTTTCTCCGGCGCCAAACGCTCTATATCGGCAATGCTAATTTCGTCATTGCGATAGACCTGGACATCGGCCTTTAGCTCGGCAAGGTACTGGACAATGTTGTAGGTGAACGAGTCATAATTATCGATCATTAAAATCATTTTGACTCTCCAGTAGCCTTACTGCAGACCATAGCTGCTGCGCGCATAAGCGCTCGGGCTTTGTTGTTGGTTTCTTTCCATTCCAGCTCGGGAACTGAGTCGGCAACAACGCCAGCTCCAGCTTGAACGTGGAGCATATTGTCTTTGATTACCGCAGTGCGGATGGCGATGGCGGTATCCATATTGCCATTCCAGCCTATATAACCCACTGCCCCACCATAGATATTGCGCTTAACCGGCTCTAGCTCATCAATAATTTCCATGGCGCGAATTTTCGGCGCACCGCTCAGGGTACCGGCAGGCAATGTTGCCTTTAGTACTTCCAGGGCACCCATATCGTCGGTCACCTGACCCACCACATTAGAGGTGATATGCATTACATGGGAGTAGCGCTCAACAACCATCTTTTCAGTGACTTCGACGGTGCCGGTTTTACTGATACGGCCAACGTCGTTGCGACCCAAATCAATTAGCATTAGATGCTCAGCAATTTCTTTAGGGTCGGCTAGCATCTCATCTTCCATAGCCTGGTCTTCTTCAACCGTTGCACCGCGTTTGCGGGTGCCAGCTATAGGTCGCACCGTAACCTCACCATCTTCGAGACGGGCCAGCACCTCTGGCGACGACCCGACAATATGAAAGCCATCGAGATCGAGAAAATACATATAGGGAGAGGGGTTAAGACGACGCAGTGCGCGGTAGAGATTGATCGGCGCGGCATGAAAAGGCGCCGACAGGCGCTGAGATGGCACCACCTGCATAACATCACCGGCCATCACATAGTCTTTGACTTTATTGACTGCGGCTTTGAAATCTTGCTCGCCAAAACTCGACACGAAGTCATCTTCTGAGATACCGTCACCTGCCATATTCATCGGCGGCAGTTGCGGTGTTGGCTGCTCAAGTTTAGCCTCAAGCTCATCCAGTCGCGCTTCTGCACTCGCCAGTGCATCCGGGTCTTTGGCATCTACATGAACCACCAACATAATGGTGCCGGAGAGGTTGTCGAAGATCGCCACCTCATCAGAAGCCATGAGCAAAATATCTGGGGTTCCCAATTCGTCGGGTGGCGCAGTCTCGGCTAATTTAGGCTCTACAAAGCGCACAGTGTCATAGCCAAAATAACCCACCAGGCCGCCGGTAAAGCGCGGCAGATTAGGCAGGTCAGGCATGCTAAATAGCTTGCGGAATCGCTCCACCTCACCCAGCGGGTCGCTGGTCTGCCGATTAACCATCGGCTTGCCGTCGCGAATAATTTCCAGACGGTTGCCAAAGACTTTTAGAACAGTAGAGGTATGCAGGCCAATCAACGAGTAACGGCCCCATTTTTCGCCGCCCTGGACAGATTCAAAGAGGTAGGAATTTGGCCCAAAAGCCAATTTTAAATAGACACTAAGGGGGGTTTCTAGATCAGCCAGCACTTCACGAGTAATAGGAATACGGTTGCATTCTTGGCGGGCTAACTGAGCAAATTGTTCGGGGGTCATGATCGGATCCTTGTTCGTTGACAGAATGTGGTTGTGCAGGCGTCACTGCGCCTCGGCTGCTCTAGTTGCGCCAACGCCACGTGAAACAATTACTGTCAAACTGTCTAGAACTTGAATCTTTCACAAACCATCTCCGGAATTACGAACGCTATTGTAATCAATTGCACCGACGCGACAACCGCCAGCGCAAAAAGATTCTCAATTGGCCTAGTTCTTCGTTCGCTGAGGGCACTTCACTCGCTGAGGGC